>JAOULB010000192.1 GCA_029882235.1 Gammaproteobacteria bacterium
CCTCAAATGTATTTTGCTATTAATGTAATACCGGCGCATCATCGCCTGCTTTGCCTACCTTGTGCGACGGGTCAGCCAGATGGGTTGCGCGTTGCACCAGTGTCGGCACATCTAGAATGACAGCGACATCGCCACTGCCAAGAATAGTTGCACCACTAATACCCTGTAATTTTTGTAAAATCTTACTCATAGGTTTAATAACCGTCTGAAATTCACCCAGCAACTCATCCACCACAAAACCTGCCTTCTGGTTACCAAACTGAACCACGACAATATTTTCTCTGGATTTTTCCTTTGCGTTATCTTTAAAGAATTCACGCAAACGTAAGAATGGAAGTACTTCGCCACGCAGATTGATATAGCTTTGGGTGGCAACTTCTTTTTGTTCTTCCTGATTCAATTCAATACATTCGTGTATCAAATCCAGTGGAATGACATAACTGGATTCACCGACACCGACCAGGAAGCCATCGATAATCGCAAGTGTCAGTGGTAAACGAATACTGACGGTTGTGCCTTTACCTATCTCACTCGTGACATCAACATTGCCACGCAAGGCCTCAATGTTACGCTTGACCACATCCATCCCTACACCGCGGCCGGATAGGTTAGTGACTTCTTTTGCCGTGGAAAGGCCGGCTTCAAAAATCATTCGATAAACATCATGGTCGGAAATATTTTCATCAAAACTGATGCCCTTTTCTCGGGCTTTGTCCAGGATTTTTTCGCGCGATAATCCGCGGCCATCATCAATCACCTCAATAACAATGCTACCTGAGTCGTGATAGGCATTGAGCTTTAAGATACCCTGTTCGGGTTTGCCTGCGGCCTTACGTTCTTCGGCGGATTCAATACCATGATCCATTGAGTTTCTGACCAGATGCATTAATGGATCGCCGATTTTTTCAACAACTGTTTTATCCAGCTCGGTTTCTGCGCCATTAATTTCCAGTTTAATATTCTTACCCAGCTCCTTGCTGACATCACGCACAACACGCTGGAATCGATTGAAAGTTTCTCCGATCTGTACCATGCGTAGATACAGGGCTGAATCACGAATTTCTTCAACCAATCGGGCCATGGTTGACATGGACTCAAGCAATCGCTCATCACCTAAATGATGGGCAAGCAGATTGCTCGATGCGCCGGCGATGACGAGTTCGCCAACAAGGTTAATCAGCTTGTCGAGTTTTTCTGCATCGACACGCAGAACGCGATTTTGACTTTTAATTCTTTCGGCGACCTGCGCCTGTTTTTCCAATGCCGCATCAACGGTTTCCTGATGCACAATATGTTCTTTTACCAGCACTTCACCCAGTTTTTCCTGGATAACATCTTCATTAAGTTCTGACTGTTCTCTTAAGGCATCATCAAGTTCATGCTGAGTAACCGCACCGGTCGCCACAAGTATTTCGCCCAGCTTCATTTCCTCATCGGGAAGCTGATCCAGCATTTCGATATACATATCTATTTTTTCTTTTGGCGGTGTGATATGTAGATGACACATCTCGACGACAAACTCAAATACGGATTCAATTTGCGCTTTATCGACTTCACCATAGAAATTGACTTCATAGCCCAGATAACAGAGCTCTGCATTCGTATCGGCCAAGTCCGGAAGGTCGTCGTGCAAAATCGTGACGCTGATTATTTCGCCCAGCCTGTCCAGGTAACGCAAAAACGAAATTGGATCCATACCATTTTGTAAAACTTCCTTATCGTAACGAATCGATATATGCCAGTGATCCGCGACCATGATGTCTTCAGCTGTGGCAATACTGTCAACAATTTCCTTTGACAGGGATGCTGAATCAGTCCCATCCATATAGCCATTTAACTGTGCGTGTAGACTCTCACCATTCTCGCGCACGCTATCGTCGAGCTCTTCATCACCATCGACGGCGATCTGAACCAGCACACTCATTTGATCTGTACATGAAAGCAGCAATGCGATCAGTTCGCTATCGACATCAACATCCCCGGAGCGAACTTTATCAAGCACATTTTCCACGACATGGGTAAATTCAACGATATTATCAAATCCAAAGACACCGCCTGTTCCTTTGATAGTGTGCGCCGATCTAAATATTGCATTAATCAGATCACTGTCACCAGGATTATTTTCGAGTTGCAGCAATGAATCTTCCATTATTGCTAATAACTCTTTAGCTTCAACCTCGAATGAATTTATTGCTTTATCACCCATGTTCTACTCCACAGTAAAATATTTAAACGTGCCTTGTTTGAGGTTCAAAGAATTGATCCAGACTGTACAAGTGCATGACATCCTGAACCATTGGGCTAATCTTCGATAAAACAAACTCTTTATCTGATTTGTCACACGCTTTTTTTGCTTGCATTAGCAACTGAAAGCATGACGTATCAATTTCATCCACTGCTGATAAGTCAAGTTCTATCTGATCCGAGCCTTCTACACATTTCTGTATTTCATCCTTAAATTTATTTGCTGTGTAGATCGTCAGCTCACCTTTCACTTTGCACTTGCCATTTTCGTTTTCAATTTCAAAACTCATAGTGGCTTCCTGTTATGGCATAATAAGTTTCGAGACAGCATCAAGCATTTGCTCTGGCTTAAATGGTTTTACCATCCATGCCTTTACTCCTGCGCCACGCCCCTCTTCTTTCATATCATCGCCAGACTCGGTCGTCAGCATAATGATAGGTGTAAACTTGTAGGTATCGTTTTCTTTGATTTTTTTAACCATTTCGATGCCATTCATATTTGGCATATTGACATCACTAATAATTAAATGAATTTTTTTGCCATCAAGCTGGTTTAAACCTTCCTGACCATCGGCACCTTCGATAACCTCATACCCAGCGCCCTTTAGCGCTATACCGACCACTTCTCGTAGTGAGTCTGAATCATCTACAATCAAGATTGTTTTAGACATCTGACCTCTCCTTTTTTTGCACTTGTTTCTTTAAAGTTAAAAATACTCAACATCTTCTGCTCCTGGGGCATTGGCTTCACCACCATGGTGAATAATTCGTTGTTCATTGGTGGTATAACCTTTTTCCATTTCTGCTAATAAGGATTCAACATTGTAATTTGTGAACTCCCCTTGCATTCGTTTACGCTTTTTCTCTGATAGCTGGTTATTAAACTCGGTCATGGATTGATCAACATGGGCCAGTATCTGACTCACTCGATCCTGAAACTGCAGAGACACCAGAATATCGTTAATTTCCTGCACAATTTTCAGGCTCGTTTCTTTCAGTACGCTTGATGAATCTGATAACCCATCAACAATGCCTTTCATATTATTCATAACGTTGTCGACCAACTCGCGGGAGTTCATTTCTGACTTAAGATCTTCCTTTGAATATTCCGCTGCATTCTCAAGTGCCTTATGCATTGCGTTATTGACTGTATTCACCATTTCAGCAATTTTTTCACCTGCCTTGCCTGACTGAATAGATAACTCTCTGACTTCGTCCGCCACGACTGCAAAGCCACGACCCATCTCTCCTGCACGGGCTGCTTCAATGGCCGCGTTTAAGGCCAGCAGGTTTGTTTGTGATGCTATTTCTTCAACGCTGGATGCCATATTCTTTAAATCTTCGGTATAACCAGATAGCTCGGTGACTTCGGTTAAGAGTTTGTTTCTGTTTTGCATTGACTGGGCAAGGTTATCGACCAGCGTTGATAACTGGTCTCTACCATTTTCAAATATCTGTACAACACCACCACTTCCATCTGTCATATCGCCTGATGTACTACGTGATGCCTCAACTGCAGCAGTCAGACTTTGCACCAGGCCAGAAAATCTTTTCGACAGGGTTTTAACTGCTTCTTCTGTCTGATTGCGCGAAAGATCGATCTGCTTACTGGAAAGATCCATCAGGCGACTAACTGATGATTCAAACGAATCAACAAAATCAGCAGGAATTCGTTCTGCCTTAATCGCTGCTATGTCCTGTTCATATTGTTGAATCTGCAGTAACAATTTATTTCTCCTGGCGCAAAAACGATTGATTGCAATCAAACAGACTACAAACGCAAGTCCTGCATAGGACATGCTTTTCACTGACAGTCCTTCATAAGCCAGCACGGCACCGAGTAATAACAGAACGATTCCATTAATAGTCCATGCTGAACTGATAAATTTATTTACAAATCGAGCCAACCCAAAACCTCATTTGCCGTGCAAGTTTGTTTATCTTCCTTAGCCACCGATGCCTTTGCACTCTATCTATATTAATAACGGCCAAATTGGGTGGACTCACCAATCTCTATGCATATTTTCCTGCTGTTCTCAAAGTGAAAACATCAATCAACAGGCGCAACGACGCCCTCTAGCGCATTACAATCACTATCGTCATTTCAGTGGTAATCTTTATGGGAATCAGGAATTAAAGCAGAATGAATAATTACGTATTAAATTTGTGGCTAGATATAACAACCATCAAATTTGGGTTGATAGAAATTGAATACTCATAGTGGAATTATTTTTTTTAAACTTTTACGGGTTATTTATGACCAGCTCGGCCCCAGCCCCCACCACCTGCGGTGACCAGATTAAGACGATCCCCGGTATTTGCTTTGATACAGACTTTTGCCGCAATAGGACTGCCATTTAATGTGTTTTCACCCGATTGGGCTGCGGCGCCATTTGCCAGTCCCCAGGGCTGGTAACTCCGCCGTTCGGTTAACAGCGTAAAGGTGCTTGGCTGTAAAAACTCATAGTCACGAATCAACCCATCACCACCGTTATGTTTTCCCTTACCCCCTGATCCGGTACGTATACTATATATATGCACGCGTAGAGGATAACGACTCTCAAGTACTTCAATCGGTGTGTTACGGGTGTTGGTCATATGTGTCTGTACAGCACTCAGGCCGGGATGTTCTGGCCCTGCGCCCATACCGCCACCAATGGTTTCGTAATAATCCCAACTCCTCCCTTCAGACTCTCCCCCCATAGCGAGGTTATTCATACTGCCATGACTGGCTGCCGGGATTTGTTCCGGTATGGCCTGAGCCAGCGCCCCCATCACAACATCGACAATGCGGGTACTGGTCTCGACATTCCCCGCCG
>JAOULB010000193.1 GCA_029882235.1 Gammaproteobacteria bacterium
ATTGTCGGTGCTGAATATTTATTACGCATGTTGCCCAAGGGCACGCATGATTACAGCAAGTTCATTAAACCCTCTGAACTGGAAAGCTGGATACGTGCCGCTGATCTCAATGTGCGAGAACTCACCGGCATGAGTTACAACCCCTTAAGCAAACGCTATACGCTGGGCTATGATGTCGATGTGAATTATCTCATGCATTGCCAGAAGCCCACTGAATAAAACCATCTGCATGTCGACAGCTGATACCGCTATACGCACTGTTCTATTTGATCTTGATGGCACACTCGCCGATACCGCACCCGATCTGGCCTATGCCTTAAACATCTTGCTTGCAGAGGAAGGTCGCCCGGCGATGCCCTATGAATTAGTGCGCCCAGCCGCATCCCATGGCAGCATCGCCGTAATCAAAGTCGGTTTTGGCATTCAGCCCGAAGATGAGGGCTTTGAAGAACTCAAGCAGCGCTTTCTCGATATTTATGAAAAGAATCTGGATGTGCACACCTGTATTTTTCCTGGCCTCGAACCCGTGCTGGATAAAATCGAACAGCTGGGTATGAACTGGGGTGTCGTCACCAACAAACCGGGCTGGTTAACGGAACCCGTACTGGAATCACTCAATCTGACTCAGCGCGCGGTCTGTGTCGTCAGCGGCGACACCCTGCCGGAGCGCAAACCCCACCCCGCTCCATTGCTCCATGCCTGCAATATTGCTGGCAGCGAGGCAGCGCAATGCTTATATATAGGAGACGCCGAGCGCGATATTATTGCTGGCCAACGCGCCGGGATGAAAACCCTGGTCGCCCTGTTCGGCTATCTGGGCGAAAATGACCAGCCTGAAAGCTGGCCCGCCGATGGCATGGTGTCCACACCGGCCGAAATTCTTGACTGGTTGCGCTAATCCCACCGCATGATCGGTGTATACTGGGCCGGTATGCACGAGCTCATTATCTACACCTCCCTTACTATCATTGCTGCCCTGATGGGCGGCCTGCTCACCTACCTGCGCCTGCAAAATAAAATTGCCCATTTGCAACAGGAAAACACCGAAGCCAAAACCCGTCTCGACCTGGAACGCAAAAATAGTGAAGAAAAAATTGCGGCACTTAATCAGGCCCGTGAGCAATTTGCTGAAACCTTTAGCCATCTCTCCTCTCAAGCGTTGAAACACAACAGTGAAGAGTTCCTCAAGCTGGCGCAGGAGAACATGAAACAATTCCAGACCAAGGCCGAAGGCGATCTGCAACAAAAAGAAAAGGCCATTGAAAATCTGGTTAAGCCGATTAAAGAAGCATTAGATAAAACCGAGCAACAGATTCGTAATATCGAAAAAGAACGTAAAGAGGCCTATGGCACACTCCATGGTCATCTGGAAAACATGGCCAAAATGCAGGAGTCTCTACAAGGTGAAACGCGTAATCTCGTACAAGCCCTGCGTCGTCCTGAAGTCCGTGGTCAATGGGGTGAAATGACACTCAAGCGACTGGTCGAACTCGCTGGCATGGTGGAGTACTGTGATTTCTTTGAACAGGAAAATGTACGTACCGATGAAGGCCGACTGCGACCCGATATGATTATTCGTATGCCTGATAAACGCGAGATCGTTGTTGATGTCAAAACACCACTCGATGCCTATCTCAATGCCATCGAGGCCAGTGACGAAGTCACACGCAAACAGGAACTGGTTCGTCACGCACGTAATGTTAAAAAAAGGATTAATGAACTGGCCGATAAAAGTTACTGGAAACAGTTTGCTGACGCGCCGGAGTTTGTGGTTTTATTTATTCCCGGTGAACAGTTTTTAGGTGCCGCACTGGATGAGGATCGCAGTTTGCTAGAAGAGGCCTTAAGCAAACAGGTTATTCTGGCCACACCGACCAGTTTTGTTGCTCTACTTAGAGCCGTCGCCTATGGCTGGCGTCAGGAACAACTGGCTGATAATGCCGAACATATTAAGCAAACAGGCGAACAGCTTTATCAGCGCCTGATGACCTATACCGAACATTTAAACAAACTGGGTAAGAGTCTGGAGAGTAGTGTCAAACATTATAATAATAGTGTTGGATCGTTTGATACGCGCATTCTACCCAGTGCCAGAAAGTTCAAGGAGATGGGAATTAGCGCAGGCAAAGATCCGGAACAACCACAAAAGATTGAAACAGCGCCACGACAACTCGACGCCTTACAATATGAACTTGAAGATTCCTGATACAATTATCAGAGACTATTTATTCGTGCCTCTAATTTCCTTACCAATACGTTCAACACTTTCACCGACTTTATGCTTAACTTTTTCAGAGAAACTCTGTTTGGCAAAGGGATTGGCAATCAGACTGCGGCCTTTGCCTATATTGACACCAAACCACAAGCCTAACAACAGCCCAATGATCAGACCAACCAGCAAATTTTTGAACTGTATTCTTACTTCACGCATGACCTGTTCACCATTTTTTAATAATAATAGTTTCTAACATATCACAGGAAACAGGACATGCAAGATCTGACACTCGAAAATACCTATCGTGACTGCAAAAATCGTACACGCCAGCATTATGAAAATTTTCCTGTCGCCTCCTGGTTTTTGCCACGTCGAATTCGTCAGGCGATTATGCTCATCTATACCTTTGCCCGTAATGCCGATGACTTTGCCGATGAAGGTGAACATTCGAAAGAACAACGACTAAAACTACTGGATGATTATGACCAGAAGCTAACTACACTGACACAACAGAATGATGATCCCTTCTTCCAGGCGCTGGGTCAGACTATCAAAGCACATAATTTATCAATTCAGCACTTTCATGACCTTATTACTGCGTTCAAGCAGGATGTTACAATAACACGTTATAGCAACTTTAATGAGATTCTGAATTATTGCCGATACTCAGCCAACCCTGTTGGCCGGCTACTCCTCCAGTTATATAAAGTTGACACGCAAACAGCCCTGGCAGCATCAGACAATATCTGTACCGCATTACAGTTAATTAATTTTTATCAGGATTTGGCTCAGGACTTTGATGAACACCAGCGCATTTATATTGCCGAAGATGAAATGTATCACCTTAATATTACGGCATCACATTTCAAAAACAAAATCAGTGATACGAATATGCAAAAACTAATGCAACAGCAGGTCACTCGCGCACAGGACATGCTGTTAAGCGGCTATCCTTTAAGTCGGCTAATACCGGGCAGAATGGGCTTTGAATTAAAACTGGTTATTGAAGCCGGATACCGCGTTACTGAAAAACTACTCAGGCATCATGGTGATGTGTTTGCCCGTCCACGTTTGACCCGGCTAGATGGCTTGATCATTCTCTGGCGTGCATTTTTTGCACGCAGCAACAAACAAAAAGCCAATGACTCCTGAGCAATATTGCCAACAAAAGGCTGCCTCAAGTGGTTCCAGCTTTTATTACAGCTTCTTGTTCCTGCCACAAGATCAGCGCCAGGCCATCACTGCCCTGTATGCCTTTTGTAGAGAAGTGGATGATATTGTTGATAGCAACTTTGAACCCGCAGTGATGCAAGCGAAACTATCCTGGTGGCAAAATGAAGTAGATAAGCTGTATCAAAAGCACCCACAACATCCCGTTACTCAGGCATTACTCCCCGCAATTGAACACTATCAATTACCCCAGGAACAACTGCTTGAGATTATTGATGGCATGCGCATGGATCTGGAACAGTCTCGCTATAAAGACTTTAAAGATCTGTCTCTCTATTGTCATCGTGTTGCCAGCGTAGTGGGTTTGCTGAGTGCAGAAATTTTTGGATATCAGCATCGACAAACACTCAAGTATGCGCACAGCCTGGGCACGGCCTTTCAACTGACCAATATCCTGCGTGACATCCGCGAAGATGCACAACGTGGTAGAATTTATCTTCCACAGGATGAACTTGAAAAGTTTGGTGTGACTGAGCAGGATATTATAAACAACAAGCAGTCTGAAGCATTTAACAAACTCATGCGCTTTCAGAGCGAACGTGCAAGAGCACTCTATCAACAGGCATTTGATGAACTCCCTGATGCGGATCGTTATAGCCAACGTACAGGCATCATTATGGCTGCTATTTATTCTGCGACATTAGATGAAATCGAAAAAGATAATTTTCAGGTCTTTAAACATCGCATCAGTTTAACACCCTTACGTAAACTCTGGCTCGCATGGAAAACAATACGGCAGGAAAAACGCCGCTATAAAAAATGGCAACGACAGAACAAAACACAACAGTAAAGAAACAGCGCTCTGTAATCATTATTGGTGCAGGCTGGGCCGGACTGGCCGCCGCAGTCAAACTGATTCACGCCGGTTATAAAGTCACCCTGTTAGAGTCGGCTCGTCAAGTTGGTGGCCGCGCACGTCGTGTGGCATTTAATAAACTTCGCGTTGATAATGGTCAGCACCTTCTCATCGGTGCCTATCAGGACACCTTAGAGCTGATGTCATTTCTCAAAATTGATCCCGCTGAAAAATTACTACGGCAATCTCTTAGCCTCACCTCATATTATAAAAACGGTAAATCAGTATCGCTGTCCACCGCAAATATTATTGCACCTCTGCATTTGTTTGTTGGCCTGCTCCGTGCCGGGGGCTTAAGTCTTCGAGAACGTGTTCATGCACTGCTGTTTGGTCGCCGCCTGTTTATGCATGGCTTCAAGTTTAAAAATGACATTAGTGTCGAAGCCATGATGCAACGTTATAAGCAACCCGCTGGACTATGCGAAAAACTCTGGTACCCCTTATGTATCGCCATTATGAACACTTCACCACAACTGGCATCGGCACAGATTTTTCTGCGCGTGTTATTCGATAGTTTTAAAGGCAGCAATGAATCATCAGACTTTTTATTTACCCGCGATGACCTGAGCAGCCTGCTACCTGACCCTGCGGTTGAATATATTGAAAAAAATGGCGGCAGCGTCAAACTTGGCCAGCGCGTCACTGCGCTTGATGTGAATGAACATAACAGTATCTCGGTGCAGGTCGATGAACAGGACTATCATGCCGAACATGTCATCATTGCCACAACACCACATGCCTGTA
>JAOULB010000194.1 GCA_029882235.1 Gammaproteobacteria bacterium
AAGAACGAATTATTTATCTTGCTGATCATGATGCATTAACGGGTCAATATAATCGACGTCGCTTTCAGGAAGAACTGGAGCACCAGATTGCCTATGCGCAGCGATTTTCACAGCAAGGTGCATTACTGTTTATCGATCTTGATCAATTTAAATATATTAATGATACGTTTGGTCACCATGCCGGTGATGAATGCCTGCTTACAGTATCACGCTGTCTGTCTGATAAGCTGCGTAATATTGATATACTCGGTAGACTCGGCGGTGATGAATTTGGTGTTATCCTGCCTCACACCCAGATTGAAGATGCAGAAAAAGTATCCCAGCACCTGCTAGAAAATCTTAGCCATGAAACGCTGTTGTCACAGGGTCTCACTGCGCCGATTAGTGCAAGTATCGGTATTGCGACATTCCCGGATAACGGCATATCTCCCAGCGACTTGCTTGCCAAAGCCGATGCGGCCATGTATGCAGCGAAAAGACAGGGGCGTAATCAGTACCATACTTATCTGCAGAATGATGAAACACTGGTAAAAATGAAAGCCAAAGTCCACTGGGAAGATAAAATCCATCGCGCTCTGGCAGAAGATCGTTTCCTGCTTCAGTTCCAGCCCATCGTCGATTTACAAACGGGTCAGGCCATTCACCATGAAGTGTTATTGCGTCTGGCCGATGATGAAGGGAAATACATCTATCCACACTCATTCCTCGATACTGCCGAACACTTTGGTTTAATCCTTGAAATTGATAAATGGGTATTACAGAACGCAATAAAAATTCAGGGTGAAAGCATTCAAAATGGCGAGCCTATCGTTCTGGCAATAAACATCTCTGGTCGTAACTTTGGTAACACTCAGCTATTACAGGTGCTAAGCGAATCACTGGAACAATATCAGGCCGACCCACACGCCTTAATTTTTGAAGTGACGGAAACTGCAGCCGTAGAGAATTTTGGTCGGGCGCGCAGCTTTATTGAATCCTTACGCAGCCTGGGTTGTCGCTTTGCGCTTGATGACTTTGGCGCAGGTCACTCCTCATTCAACTATTTACGCAATCTGCCTGTAGATATGATTAAAATTGATGGTACCTTTATTCGCAACCTACATCAGAACCAGTTTGATCGCATCATTGTCAAAGCGATCAGTGATGTCGCTGAAGGACTCGCCATTATGACGATTGCCGAATTTGTCGAAAACAATGAAATTAAGGAATATTTACTTGAGCTGGGTATCCGTTATGGTCAGGGTTTCCACCTGGGCAAACCAAAAGCATTAACACAGGAGGAAAAAAAAACTGAACCCGTAATGGACTAAGCCCAATCAATTAGCTAAGACAAACTCTCAACCGCCTGCCATAAAGTATACAAACCAAAAATTATTACCAGCCCCCCTGCAATTTGCTGTACCCAGAACTGCTGTACAAACTTTTGAATGACTGCCGCAAAAATGCCCATCGCTAACAGATTCGGTAAAGTGCCGATGCCAAAACTGAACATTAATAAGGCACCTGATAAGGCATCGCCACTCATGAGTGTCATTATTAAAATACTATAAACCAGACCACAGGGTAGCCAACCCCAAAGCATGCCAAGTATAAAAGCATGTACGGGATGTTGAATGGGTAAGAATTTTCGCCCAATCGGTTCAAGTCGTTGCCAGATAAAACTACCTACATGCTCAACTCGAATTAATATTCGCCACCAGCCATTGAGATATAAACCTAACAGGATCATAAAGACTGCAGCAATGAGCTGTAAGTATAACTGCGCCTGCCGGATTGATAACAGATCAATCGCTAATGCACCCAGACCTGCAACAATTGCACCGGCTATGGCATAACTCAGGATACGACCAAGATTATAAAGAATAAGATAGGGAAAATTTGCTCGTATATGAGTGCGTTTTTCATTGGGCAGGCCCATGCTCAGGGCGCCGACAATACCACCACACATCCCTACACAATGGACACCGCCCAGAAAACCGGCGATTAAGACTGCAATGAATGATATGGATATATCCATAAGCTTACGCAATCACATTATTGTTTGTTATCGCTCGCGTTCGCACGCATTAAATAAAGCACCAGAAGAATTGCTGGTAAACCTAGTAGTGCTGCAACAAGAAAGAAATTTGAGTAACCAATCTGATCAACCATGCTCCCTGAATAGCCACCAATTGTTTTTGGTAATAAGGTCATTAATGAGCTAAAGATGGCGTATTGTATGGCTGTAAACGAAATATTTGTCAGACTCGATAAGTAGGCAATAAACGCTGCTGTTGCAATACCTGCACTCAGATTGTCTGCCGCAATTACTACGCCCAACCAGAAAGTATCGTTGCCTTTCGCTGCCAGCACCATAAATAATAAATTTGTCAGCACAACCAAAATCGCGCCAAGCAAAAGAATACGCATAACACCATAGCGGTTAGTGATTACACCACCAACAAAGCCACCAAAGATTGTCATCAAGACACCAAATACCTTGGTGTAACTTGCAATAACCGCTAAAGAAAAACCCATGTCTTCATAAAATACGTTAGTGATAACACCTAAAACAATATCTGATGTCCGATAGAGTCCAATCAGCAACAAAATTGTTACTGCATGTTTTTTATATCGAACAAAAAAGTCCACAACGGGATTGATATAGGTCTGTATCACCATATTGCGATTTACCAGGCCTGAATTCGCAATCAGGTAGCCCGATAACATAGCCGCAGAGATCGCAATCGATATTCGAATTAATTGTCCCGTAAATTTCGCCAGCACATCACCAATCAATGGTGAAAGACTAGCTCTAATCCAGCTACTGGCATCAAGATAAATGAAGGCGACGACAAAGGTTGACGTTACGATTATAAACAGGCCCAGGAACTGAGCATATTCCCGACCAGTATGAATATAGGTATCGATTGACTTATTTGTTTCCGGCTCCTTAATCAAAAGGGTCGTCACTATCCCTACAAGCATGAATAACGCCATACATATATAAGTGTACTGCCAGGCAATATAGTTATAACCATTCTCACCCTGACCAAAAATACTGGCCAGATATAATGACCCTGCACCGGAAGCCAGCATACCTAGCCGATAACCCGCCACATACATCGCTGACATTGCGGCCTGTAATTCTTCATTCGCTGATTCAATGCGCAGCGCATCGATGACGATATCCTGGCTCGCAGAAGCGAAGCCGAGCAAGACAACAGCAATCACCATCATTTGCAGATTGTTTGTTGGATCGGTAAATGCCATTAGCAAAATCGCGATAGCCACCAGCGTCTGTGTGCACAATAACCAGCTTCGACGTCGCCCCAGCAGATTAAACAATACGGGAAGAGGTAATTTATCGATCAAGGGAGACCAGATGAACTTAAATGAATAGGCCAATGCCGCCCAACTGAAAAACGTTACTGTACTTCTATCGATGCCCGCCTTACGTAACCAGATGGACAGACTGGAGAATATAAGCAGTAAGGGCAAACCGGCTGAAAACCCAAAGAAAAGCATCATCGCGACTCTTGGATTTAGGTAAACAGCAAAGGCTTCGCGCCAGTTGTCCTGTGTTTCAGTATTTCCCTGATTCATAGATTTATTATTTTAGTTTGTTAAAAACCATTGTCGAAACATAAGGCCAGCGGGCAAAAACCCCAAACAGTTCACATCATTATAGTGATTTTTCTCACGTATTGTGAACCAGGTCATTTTAAAGATTTAAGCTGCCCCCGGTTTACCCGATATTTTGGGTGATATTAATGAAATAACCAGGAGAGCTGGAATGAACGACCGCGTCCGTGTCACATGGGACGATTTAAAATTTGGCGAAGAACTTCCCTGGAATGTGTATGACCAGAACGACAAGCTGTTGCTTAGTGCCGGTCATACCATCAGTAATACTGAAACCATGGATAATCTTCGCCAGTATGTTTTATATCGTAACATTCTCGAGCGCGAACATGGCAAACAAAATAAGCAAAAAACCATTAATGTCTTTGTCGAGATTGATGATTATATAGATCGCCTTGCTGCTATTTTTGAAGATATTGAATGCTCGAGAGCGAGATGTCTGGAAAAAATCGAGCGTCTGGCAAGAAATATTCTCGACATCTGTCGCAATGAGCCAGAAGCAACGCTGGCATTACTGCGTACAGAAAACACTTATCCATATAGCCTGTTTTATGCCATCCAGCAGGCCATTATGTGCGGCATGATGGCCATTCAGGAAAACATGTATCCCGATGAAGAAATAGAAATCGTCTCTGCTGCGCTAACCGCCAATGTGGGTATGCAAAAGATACAGAATAAGCTGCAGAAACAAATGCGCTTGCCAACTGAAGACGAACAATACATCCTTGATCACTATCCCGCTAAAAGTCATGAAATGCTGGCTAAAACCAGTGTTGAAAATAATCATTGGTTGAATATTGTCCGTGACCACAAGAGCTGTCTTGACGGTCGCATATCTCTGGATCAGGCAGGACCAGGCACAATTATGCTGGCTATCGCAAATATCTATACCCGCACACTCGATCTTGCGGCGATTGATATGCCCTGGTCAGAAAGTGAGGCACTGGACAAGTTCTTTGCCGATACACCTTTCGAAAATGGTCACTATGCGCGGCTGATTCTTGAGATTATGACGGTGTATCCACCCGGAATTTTCTTAACCCTGGCGAATGATGAAACGGCTATTGTCATCAAGCGCGGCAAGTACAATAAAAAAATCCCCTCTGTGAGAAGTGTTGCAGGCGAAAAGGGTAAGCGGTATGTCAATCCGCTATTTCGTGATGTCAGTGCCGATGGTTACATGATTCACGATTATGCCGAGTATGACTATCGCAGCAGTTTGAACTACAGTCGTTTGTGGGATTTTGTTTAATACCTACCCGACATCACTATTTTTAAAAACCCTGTGTATTGAATTATTTTCATTATTTTTCCTTAAGGTTCGCTGTCTAAAAGCCGATATAAATTCCGGCATTGTGGCTTCATAATACAAAATAATTGCCATTT
>JAOULB010000195.1 GCA_029882235.1 Gammaproteobacteria bacterium
ATACTGATTAGCGTTGCCATGCTGTCCTTGGCGAGCAATGCATTGAATTCTTTTAACGCCGCGACATAAGCAGGTAGAAACCCTTTAATTGATAGCGTTTCAAAGCAGGCCTCATCACCCGATTTAAATTTATAATGGACCGGTTTTTTCCCCGCCAGAGTGGGGTAATCATCGGTATCCTTAATGATATCTTTATTTAACTTAAGACCCGGTTGAGGTGGAATATCGGTTTTTGAATCTTCTACCATCATAATCTGTTTGGTTTCGGTGGTGACACTATAGATAATCTTGTTTTTTCGATCGAATAAAACAAAGTCATGCGCCCCTTCCCCATCATCAAAACGCATGAATTCAGGCGTGACAATGACACGTGTTTGATATTGTTCGGTCTCTTGTTCCTTTTCACCAAAAATAATCTGTAAATTTTCTGACACCTTTGGTTTTTGATCACAGGCAGTAAGAAAAACAGTGATTGATATAAAAAAGAAATGATGTAACTTCATTTAAATTTACCTTTTGCGATTAACCTGCACCTTCAAGATAAGCCAGCTCCTGCTCAGAGAAACCTGCCTTGCGCCGAGCATCCATATCAAATGGTCCCTTCAACTGGCCCTTCATATATTTTTTGATGAGACTATCAAAAGTACTCGCGGGTTCCAATTTTCTTTTTTCGCAGAGGTAATTAAACCAGCGCGAGCCAATTTCGACATGACCAACTTCATCGCGATGAATAATCTCGAGTATTTTTACGGCGGCATTATCACCACAGCCATCAAGCTTCGCCATGATGCCGGGAGTCACATCAAGACCTCGCGCCTCCAGTACGCGCGGCACCAGCGCCATTCTAACCATGGGGTCAAAATCGGTCTTAACGGTCATTTCCCATAAACCATTATGTGCATCAAAATCGCCGTAATCATAGCCCAACTGACGCAGGTGTTCGCGCAATAAACCAAAATGATAGGCTTCTTCCGCTGCAACCTGGCTCCAGTCGGTGTAATAATCCCGAGGCATGTCCTGAAACCGGTAGACGGCATCCCAGGCAAGATTAATCGCATTAAATTCAATATGACACAGGGCATGGATTAATGCCGCCCGTCCCTTCGTTGATGATAAGGATCGTTTCGGCAGATTTCTGGGTGATACTAACTCTGGTTTATCGGGACGACCCGGGACATCTATTTTTTCAATCGGAAATTGATTTTCACAGGAGATAAGATTGTCGAGCCAGGCCTCGCGAACCTGATTCGTCAGGGATATTTTTTCATCGGGATTCGTGGCCATCAGGCAGGCATGCGCCGCCTGAAAAATACTTTGCCACTCATGAACCATAGATAATCTCGTTACTGCTAAGATTTAAGTTTGATCGAGCTATGCTTGGCTCGATCTAATCGTCTTTATCAGAGCCTTCCTTCTGCTCATCATCTTCATCACGGACCTGTCGATACATCATTTCACCGATAATGGCGTGAATGCGGGCGGTAGGATGAATCTCATCAAAGAAAATATATTGATCGATATTAAAACCAAAATTACAACCGGGCGTATAGATACCCTGTTCAGAACTAAAACAGGGCTCGCTGGTATTACTAAAACCAAACTTGGCGGCTTTATCGATAATTTTATTAAATTTCTTAAACAGCTTAAATTCTTCAATCTCAATATCGTTCGCTTCTTCGATGTTATCCACTTGCTGATGCAGGGCGTCATTAAAATATTCTGTCAGCTCGGTCGTCTGTGCGGGTAATCCCGGCAAACCGAATGCATTCGCAATCAGCTGTGTCTCTGGAATTCGACCAAGGTCAGGTGCCTGGACGACTAACCAGTTTTTCGCCCCGGCTAAATTCAGCACCTGAATCTGAGTTGCAATGGTATTTGCAGCATCGGTTAAATATTGCTGAGCAAACGCACGGTTACCAGAATCGCGCGCATGGCGGATATCATTACCACCGATGAACATGACATAAAGGGCATTCTCTGGTGCTGCCCCGCCATGATTCGCCAGGAACAGCGCAACCTGTGTTGCTAGATCCTGCGGTTCATTCCGTCCTACTTTGGCGGCGATAACCGCATAGTTCGTTCCCTGGGCCGGGCCAATTAAATGGAGAGAGGGCTCCAGTGTTAGGCCAAACCGGCTAGCCATGACTTCGAGTGCAACCAGACCATTCGATGCACGGGCAGAACCAAAATAGGGGGGATTTGGAAGAGGACCTACAATTGAAGCTAAATTGCCGTTATCTGAGAGACTGTCCCCAAAGACGTAAATCTTGTCAAACTGAGGCGATGCCTGCAGACCAAATGAGACAAAAAACAGTAATAAAATCAGTTGTTTAATCACGATCTTCATGAATCCATCCCCTCGTTGCTGAGTCCAGTTATTCTTTGAGCTATTGAATGCTTTTATTATTCAACCAAGTATAGCGCTAAACGACGTGAACCACTATTTTCAAGTTACGAACGTTTGAACGCGATCACCATATCCATCACATTTGTTCCGGTGTGGCCTGTGTTGATGAGCTCGCCAGTATCAGCAAAAAACTCACCCGATCGTGCCTCTTGCAAATAGTCGGATGCTGACAAACCAAGCTGCTCGCCTCGCTGAACAGTTAACCCATCAACAAGAGCACCTGCATCATCGCTATTGCCATCGCAACCATCGGTGCCAATTACCAGTGCGACAACATCGGGAGCAGACTGAATTTCCAATGCCAACGCCAACGCAAGATGCTGATTACGCCCGCCTCGTCCGGGTGAGTCGGGTAAGGTCACGGTTGTCTCACCACCCCAGATATGAACACCGCCCTGTGAATTTTTTAAAATAGTCGAAATCTGTTGCGCCATCTCAACAGCATCGCCATCTAAACCTTGTGGGTGTATTGTGGCAGCTAGTCCATACTCTTTTGCTTTGTTTTCAACAGCGACACAGGCCGTTTGATTACTGGCAATAATGTTTGTTGATATGTTAGTGAAATTTTCACTACTCAGAACATTCTCCTGCTGGCCAATGTTTAAAATCTTCAACAACCAATCGGGAAGTCCATCTGGCAGTGATTGTGCTGTTGTATCCGGTACCAATAATCCCGAACCAATATTGGCTGGGTTGTTATCCGGGACATCAGAGATTATTAAATTCAGCACTGCGTTATTGGTTAAATGATTCGTCAGACGGCCGCCTTTGATTGAAGACACGGACTTTCGGATCAGATTCATTTGATCAATCGGCAAGCCAGAGGCCAGCAACCATTGATTCATTCTTTGTAAATCCTCGAGCCCTATCCCATCCGGTAAAACTTCAACCAGTGATGAAGTCCCACCCGAGATCAAAAATAAAATAGGTAGTTCAGCGGGTAGTTGTTCCAGATAGTAAAGCAAAGCCTTGCCTGCACTCAGACTTGATTCATCTGGCACCGGATGTGAGCCATCGTGGCAGTGTATATTCTCAAGGGCACATAATTGTTGATCATGATAATCTGACTTGCTGATGATAAGAGCGGATTCAATTTTAGACTGAAGGACATCAATAGCACCCTGTGCCATTGATGCCGCAGCCTTACCAATAGCGATAACAGCAATTTTTTCTACATCAAGAGGATATTCACTTAGATATGTTGCAACACAGTTTCTACCTGTTACCGCATCAAGACCTGCCTGTAACAACTCCAGTAGCTGTCGATTAATGTTATGCTCAATGTCTGTTTGCATTGATCCTTGCTCAATAATTTCCTAAAGTGTCTTTAATACTCATGATAATCGAATGAAACCAACACGTCACCGACTACCTAAACCCATATATGAATGCCTGCCCTATTGTTATATTTTATTGGGTATCTTCATTGCATATTCTATTTCTTCCAGCTTTGCGATCATTTGTGGTGCATTATTAATTGCCATTGGGCTGGTATTATTGATTCAACGTCATAACTATCGCTCTGATTCACAGGCAATCACCCAACATCAGCGAAAAAAATAAGCATGACTGAAAAAATTGTCCCTCAGGTTGGTGTTGGTGCGGTAGTCTTTCATGAAGAAAAGATATTACTCATCAAGCGCGACCGTCCACCCAATCAGGGACAATGGGCCATTCCCGGTGGTCGACTCAAAACGGGTGAAACACTGCAACAGGCCGCCGAGCGTGAGATTTTTGAAGAAACCGGCCTGCAGATCAAAGCCAGAGACCCCATATACAGTTTCGACTTAATTGAGCGGAATAAACAGGGCCAATGTACGCTGCATTACGTCATTATTGATCTAGAAGCGGAATACATCAGTGGCGAACCGGTTGCCAATGACGATGCTGCAGATGCACGTTGGATCACAGCGGCGGAGCTGGCCAGCCTTAATGTCAATGAAACCACCCTGAAGTTACTGCGTAAGCAGTATCAGTTTGGCTAAGACCCCAGCCCACGAACAAGATCAGCTTTAATATCTTCGATATTCTCCAGTCCAACAGCAATGCGAATGAGTCCATCACTAATCCCCGCCTGTTGACGCTCCTCATCAGTCAAACGACCATGGGTTGTGGTCGCCGGGTGGGTAATGGTTGTCTTGGTATCGCCCAGATTGGCTGTAATCGATAACAGTTTGGTTGCATCGATCAATTTCCAGGCTGCTGCTTTACCACCCTTCACTTCAAAAGATAACACACCACCGAAGCCAGACTGCTGACTCGCCGCAAGCTTATGTTGTGGATGACTTGCCAGCCCCGGATAATAAACATTGGTCACTGCTGAATGCGATTCCAGAAACTCTGCAAGCTGTTGTGCATTCTCGCAATGTGCTTTCATCCTGACCGATAAAGTCTCCAGCCCTTTGAGGAAGACCCAGGCATTAAACGGACTCATAGTTGGACCAGCCGTACGTAAAAAACCATACACCTCTTCACCAACCAGTTTGCTATCACCAACTACCGCACCACCAATACAACGGCCCTGCCCATCCAGATACTTGGTGGCAGAATGAATGACAATATCCGCGCCCAACTTTAATGGTTGTTGTAAAACCGGCGT
>JAOULB010000196.1 GCA_029882235.1 Gammaproteobacteria bacterium
GAAAGATTTAAATGATAAAGGTCGAGAGCATTTACAGGATATGGCAATCGCATCCAGAAAATTAGCCATGCCAAACGCAACAGCGCAGGTTGCAGAAATATGTCTTGAGGTGGCCCATGGTTGAATTACAGAACGTCACGCCAATGAGTACCGCGCGCGGTGAAGCAGGTATGGGCCGAATTCAACGCATCCACTTTGTTGGCATTGGTGGTGTCGGTATGAGTGGTATTGCCGAGGTATTATTAAATCTTGGTTATGAGGTTTCAGGATCGGATATACAAAAAAATCTTGTGACTGAGCGACTGGCCGATTCAGGTGCGAAAATCTTTATTGGTCACGCATCAGAAAATGTCGCAGGTAGCGATGTTGTTGTGACCTCAAGTGCGGTTACAGATGAAAACCCGGAAGTGATGCAGGCCAGAGAATTACGTATCCCGGTTGTGCCTCGTGCAGAAATGCTGGCAGAGCTCATGCGTTTTCGTTTTGGCATTGCCGTCGCCGGTACACATGGTAAGACAACGACAACAAGTCTAACGGCAAGTCTATTGGCCGAAGGCGGACTCGATCCAACCTTTGTGATTGGTGGTCGCTTAAACAGCGCAGGTTCCAATGCACAACTTGGCAAAGGTCGCTATCTTGTTGCGGAGGCAGATGAGAGTGATGCCTCGTTTATGCATCTGCAACCTATGATGGCGATTGTTACCAACATCGATGCCGATCACATGGAAACCTATGATGGAGATTTTAATAAGCTTCGTCAGACCTTTGTCGAGTTTCTGCACCATTTGCCATTTTATGGTCTGGCTGTTGTTTGTATTGATGATCCGGAAGTGAAAAATATATTGGCAGAAATTACGCGCCCTGTTCTTACCTATGGTTTAGATCCTGAGGCCGATATTCAGGCAAAAGACATCGAACAAAGCGAATTCTGTACTTACTTTAAAGTTGCGAGAAAAGGGCAGGAACACTGGCTCGATATCACTTTGAATATGCCAGGACAGCATAATGTCCTAAATGCGTTAGCAAGTATTGCAGTTGCACATGAAGTGGGCGTTTCAGATGAAGCCATTACCTCAGCATTAAAGAACTTCCAGGGCGTAGGTCGACGTTTTCAATCGCATGGTGATATTAAAACGAAAAATGGCACCGTTTTGCATATTGATGATTATGGACACCATCCACGTGAAGTTGCTGCGACTATAAATGCGATGCGTGGTGGTTGGTCTGATCGCCGGCTGGTGCTGGCTTTCCAGCCACATCGGTATACACGTACACGCGATCTGTTTGAAGATTTTGCCATGGTACTTTCAGATGTGGATGTGCTTGTGCTGTTAGAGGTTTATCCAGCAGGCGAAGCGTCTATAGCCGGTGCTGATGGACGAAGCCTCGCTCGTGCAATTCGAACACGAGGCCAGGTGGAACCTGTTTTTGTCGAAAAAATTGAAGAATTACCGCAAACATTAGCCGCGGTATTACAGGATGGCGATGTGTTGTTAACCCTTGGTGCGGGAAATATTGGCGCCATGGCAGCAAATCTGTCTGAATTGTTACAGGAAAAGGATTAAGAACATGACAACAACATTAAACCACTTACATATGGGTTGTGGTGAATCCTTACGCAGCTCAATCTGGCAAGATGTATTGAATGTGAAATCTGATCATAAGAAAACAGGGAAAAATAAGTCGCCAAATCAGAAAACTATTGCAAAGGACAAAAAGAGCAAGTGAAAGCGGATATGGTAATTGATCAATCAACACTACGCGGTACGTTACATGTTAACGAACCCTTATCACGTCATACTTCATGGCGTGTGGGTGGTGTTGCGGCGCGTTATTACCAACCTGCCGACATTGAAGACCTTGCACTGTTTATTGGGCAATTACCAGAGGGTGAGCCTGTTTACTGGGTGGGCCTGGGCAGTAACTTGCTTGTGCGTGATGGTGGTTTTGCGGGAACAGTTATCTGCTCCAGTGGCGTATTAAATAATATTCATTATCTGCAGGATGATGTTGTCGAGGTTGAGGCAGGGGTGGCATGTCCAAAAGTGGCTCGCCAGACAGCCAAACAGGGTTTGCAGGGTGCTGAATTTTTATCAGGTATTCCAGGAACCATGGGAGGGGCGTTAGCGATGAATGCAGGTGCCTTTGGTGGTGAAACCTGGGAAATCATTCAATCGGTTAAGACGGTTGATCAAAAAGGTAACTTGCAGGAACGAACACCTGATGATTACAAAATTTCATATCGACATGTGCTTGGCCCAGAGAACGAATGGTTTGTCTCAGCAAAATTAAAACTGCAACAGGGCAATAGCGAACAGTCCTTACAGAAGATTAAACAGTTGTTGGCCAAACGCGGTTCGAGCCAACCGACACAACAACCGAATGCCGGATCTGTATTTAAAAATCCAGAAGGCGACTATGCGGCACGACTGATTGAAGAAGCAGGACTAAAAGGCTGTTGTATTGGTGGTGCCTGTGTTTCAGACAAACATGCCAATTTTATTGTCAACACCGGTACGGCAACTGCGAGTGACATCGAGTCTCTAATTAATAAAGTGGCGAACGAAGTCAAACTGCAACATCAGGTTGAACTAAAGACAGAGGTTCGTATTGTTGGTCAAGCAGATACAGGCCAGGGAGGACTAAATGAATAGTCATCTTATTGATCCCCAAAGCTTTGGCAAAGTTGCTGTGTTAATGGGGGGCTGGTCTGCAGAACGTGAAGTGTCACTGAAAAGCGGTGCAGCAGTATTAAAGGCATTACAGTCACGTGGTGTTGATGCCCATGGTATCGATGTGCAAAGAGACACCGTGCTGAGTGAGTTGCAAAAAGGCAATTACAACATCGCGTTTAATATTTTACATGGCCCCGGTGGTGAAGATGGCGTCATGCAGGGCGCATTGGAGGTGCTGGGCCTGGCTTATACCGGTAGTAAAGTACTCGCTTCTTCTTTATCAATGGATAAGCTGCGCAGTAAACAATTGCTCGAAGCCATTGGTCTGCCGACGCCAAATTACATGGTGTTAGAGGAAGATACTGATTTTGAATATGTCGCTGCGACATTAGGCTTGCCGATGATGGTGAAACCTGCACGGGAAGGTTCGAGTATCGGTATGAGCAAGGTCGAAGATGCCTCGCAACTGCATAGTGCCTGGCAACTCGCAGCGCAATTTTCTGGTGCAGTTCTTGCTGAACAGTGGATCTCGGGTAGTGAATATACCGTTGCAATCCTTGGCGACGAAGCTTTACCTGCGATTAAACTGGAAACAGATAACACATTTTATGATTACGAAGCCAAGTATCAGTCAGATGATACGCGTTATATCTGTCCCTGTGGGCTGGATGAACATGCCGAAGCACAAATGAAAAGAATGGCGTTGGCCTGTTTTAATGCTCTTGGTGCAGAAGGTTGGGGGCGCGTTGATATTTTTCTGGATGAACAACAACGTCCATGGATCCTCGAATTAAATACATTGCCCGGCATGACTGATCATAGTCTGGTACCGATGGCAGCGAAGGCAGCAGGGATTGAGTTTGATGAACTGGTAATTCGAATATTGCAACAGGCTATTGATAAAGGTGAGCAATAACATGGCGATGGCAAAAGCAAGTCAACAGGCAGTGCCAATGCAATCACCGCGTGATGTGAGCGGACTGCTTAAGTATATGCGTCTGCTGCTGTTAACGATCGCCATTGTGGCTTCAGTTGTATGGATGATGCAAAAAATAAGTAATCCGGAATTCTTGCCCATTAATAAGGTCAAAGCTCAGGGAACATTTAAACATGTTACTGAACAAATGCTGCAATCTGTATTAGGTCAGATTCATGGAGGCTACTTCAGTATCAATGTTGCGCAGATCAAACAGGATGTCGAGTCATTGCCCTGGGTTGATACGGCCAGTGTAAGACGAGTGTGGCCAGATGTGCTGGTTGTTAATTCAGTCGAACATACTCCGCTTGCTTACTGGAATGATAAAGGTCTGGTAAATATTCGTGGTGAAGTATTCACGCCTGACCTGAGCACATTTAAACAAAACTTGCCGCTGTTGAATGGGCCCGATGATTCAAGTCATATGTTGCTTAATCACTACCAGACTATTAATGAATTGTTGGCAACGATTGGCTTGCAGATCAAACAGATAGATATGGATTCACGCCGGGCTTTAATTTTGTGGTTAGACAATGATGTGAAGCTTATCCTTGGTCGTAATGAAATGAAAAATAGATTACAGCGCTTTGTTAGTGTTTATCCAAAAGTACTGGCGCCTGAAGTGAAAACGATCGCGCAGATTGATATGCGTTATACCAATGGTTTTGCCATAACGAGGAAATTGTGATTTGAGCTGGAAGCTCAGGAGATGACAGCTATGTCGAAAAAAGCAGAAAAAAATTTAATCGTCGGACTGGATATTGGTACCTCCAAAGTCGTCGCCATTGTCGGTGAGGTTACCCCTGATGAAGAAATCGAGATCATTGGTTTGGGTTCGCATCCATCACGTGGCTTAAAAAAAGGCGTGGTGGTCAATATTGAATCAACTGTGCAATCAATACAACGTGCAGTTGAAGAAGCTGAACTAATGGCCGGATGTCAGATTCATTCTGTTTATGCCGGAATTGCAGGTAGTCATATCCGCAGTCTGAACTCTCATGGCATTGTCGCAATTCGCGATAAAGAGGTCTCAGCTGCAGATGTTGAACGTGTGATCGATGCGGCACGCGCAGTTGCAATCCCTGCAGATCAGAAAATTCTTCATATCCTGCCACAGGAATTCATTATTGATACTCAGGAAGGTGTGCGCGAGCCAATTGGTATGTCGGGTGTTCGGCTTGAAGCAAAAGTCCATATGGTGACGGGTGCGGTTAGCGCCGCGCAAAACATTATCAAGTGTGTACGCCGCTGTGGACTGGAAGTCGATGACATTATTCTTGAACAGTTGGCATCCAGTCATTCTGTGCTCACAGAAGATGAAAAAGAGCTGGGTGTATGTCTTGTTGAT
>JAOULB010000197.1 GCA_029882235.1 Gammaproteobacteria bacterium
TGACGAAAATGCCTCATCCCCGTAAACACCATCGCCATGTCGTGCTCATCTGCAGCGGCAATGACTTCTTCATCCCTCATTGAGCCGCCAGGTTGAATGACTGCGGCGATGCCTGCTTCTCCAGCCTGATCGATGCCATCACGAAACGGGAAGAAGGCATCTGAGGCCATGACAGAACCTTTAACTACTAATCCAGCATGGTCTGCTTTTATCGCTGCGATGCGGGCGGAATTAACACGACTCATTTGCCCAGCACCGACACCAATCGTCATACTGTTCTTACCATAGACTATTGCGTTTGATTTTACGAACTTGGCAACTTTCCAGCTAAACAGCAGATCATTCATTTCCTGCTCGGTCGGTTGGCGTTTAGTGACGACTTTAAGATCGTTATAAAGCAATAGATCACTGCTTTGGACTAAAAGGCCACCATTAACTCGTTTGAAGTCGAGGCGCTCAGTTTGTTCATTTGTCCATTGGCCACATTCTAGTAGTCGAACATTCTTTTTCGCGGCGACGATATCAATCGCTTCTTTGCTAACCGTGGGTGCAATGATGACTTCAACGAACTGACGATCGACAATCGCCTTTGCAGTTTCGGCATCGAGTTCCTGATTAAAGGCGATAATGCCACCGAAGGCTGATTCCGGATCAGTGGAGTATGCGCGGTCATAAGATTCTAAAAGGTTTTTGCCTGTTGCGACACCACAGGGGTTGGCGTGTTTGACGATGACACAGGCCGGACCATCATTAAATTGTTTTACACATTCCAGCGCGGCATCGGTGTCACCAATATTGTTATAGGAGAGTTCCTTTCCCTGTAACTGTTTGGCGGTTGAGATGCTGGCTTCTCTTGCACCGGCTTCGACATAGAACGCCGCTTCCTGATGCGGGTTCTCACCGTAACGCATTTCCTGCGCCTTTACATACTGACTGTTAAAGGTACGGGGGAAGGCAGTGTTGTCGCCACACTGGGTGATCTTGCCCAGGTAGTTGGCGATGTTGCCATCGTAATTTGAAGTATGTTCAAAGGTTTTAACCGCCAGATCAAAACGAGTCGCTGGCGTGATAGCGCCATCGTTATCTTTCATTTCGTTTAATACGCGCTCATAGTCAGCGGCATCAACAATGACAGAGACATCGGCGTGATTCTTTGCAGCAGAACGCAACATGGTCGGGCCACCGATGTCGATATTTTCGATTGCCATGGGTAGGGTACAGTCATCGCGCGCAATGGTGGCTTCAAAGGGGTAAAGGTTAACGACGACCATATCAATAGGTGGGATATCGTGTTCCTGCATGACAGCATCATCAGTGCCACGACGTCCTAACAGACCGCCATGAATTTTCGGATGTAATGTTTTTACGCGACCGTCCATCATTTCCGGAAAGCCAGTGTAATCAGAAACTTCGATAACTGTTACACCTTTGTCCGCTAACAGTTTTGCGGTACCACCGGTTGAGAGTATTTCTACTTTAAATTCCTGTTGCAGCTGTTGTGCAAATTCGACAATACCGGTTTTATCAGAAACGCTGATGAGCGCGCGCGCGATTTTTGACATGCTGAATTACCTTTTGGACAAAAAAACAGACCGTGCATAACACGGCCTTCTTGATCATAGCTACCTGGCTCAGGTGTTCGAAAACATCCTGTGCAGGTTTAATTAACTATCGTTGTTTTAAATCATCATTGATGATTTTCGATTTTAGTTGTGCAGTCCGTTCAACTTAAGTTTTTTGCGTAAGGTCCCGCGATTAAGACCAAGCAGAACGGAAGCCTTGCTCTGGTTTCCATTGACGTGCTGCATTACTTTTGTCAACAACGGCTGTTCTATTTCCTGTAACACCATTTGATAGAGGTTGCCTCCCGGGTGACCATCCAGATGATCAAAATAATCATCCAGCGCATTAATAACACTATCATGTAGTGATGTTTTGCTTTCGGTCTTCTCAACCAGTATCTGGGTTATGTTGTCTACGACTGAGGCTGCGTCACTCATGCTGCCATTTCCTCCTTGACGATCAAGCGATTAAAAAACTCGTTAACCATTATTAATTGTTGTTCGACATCATCTATGCGATTAACGGCTTGACGGAATGCCGCACCATAAGCTTGCCCCTTGCTGTACCAGCTTATGTGTTTGCGCGCGACGCGCACCCCCGTAAACTCCCCATAGAAGTTATATAGATTTTGCAAGTGTCTGAGCAAAATGTCACGTACTTCTTGAACACTCGGCTCAGGTAAATTTTCCCCGGTCTGTAAAAAATGCTGAATTTCTCTGAAAATCCATGGTTTACCCTGAGCGGCACGGCCAATCATGATGCCATCCACACCGGTGTAATCCAGTACATGTCTGGCTTTTTCAGGTGTAGAGATATCACCATTGGCGATGACCGGGATATTGATTCGACTTTTGACCTCAGCAATGGTGTCGTATTCGGCTTCGCCTTTATATTGATCGGCACGGGTACGCCCATGAATCGCCAGCGACTGGATACCCGTGTCTTCGGCAATCTGACCAATACGAACAGCATTTCTGCTTTCTCGATCCCAGCCTGTGCGAATTTTCAGTGTGACCGGGATATCAACGGCTTCGACGACAGCGTTAAGGATCTTCCCAACCAGGACTTCGTCTTTGAGCAGGGCTGAGCCCGCCAGTACATTACAGACCTTTTTCGCCGGGCAGCCCATATTGATGTCGATGATCTGAGCGCCATTATCGGCGTTATATTGTGCCGCCTGGGCCATCATGTCGGGTTCGGTGCCCATGATCTGGACGGATTTGGGGTCGGCTTCGCCTTCGTGATTGGCGCGGCGTTTGGTTTTATCGCTGCCCCAGAGCAGGGAATTGGATGAAACCATCTCAGAAACGGCCATACCTGCACCCAGCTCACGGCATAGTTGCCGGAACGGTCTGTCTGTTACCCCAGCCATCGGGGCCAGAATCAGGTTATTTTGCAGCTCGTAGGGGCCAATGCGCATGCTATTTCCGTTTGCTCAGAGCAATTTTTAAAGGAGGTCGATCTTAACCTTTTCAAGGTCAGGGATAAAGGGCTGAATTCGCGTTTTATAGGCCTAAAATCAATACAATTAGCGACATTTTCAAGACTAATTCCAGATTCAAAAACGACTAAAGAAATGAGAATTCAAAGTTGACGGCATCATTGCCGGGATCGAGGACTTCAAGAGATATCTGCACCGGCACGCCAGACTTCATCATCTGAAATTCTCTACGCTCGGCGGCGAGATAGTCATGCGGTTTGAATCGGCGTTGCACAATCATCGATGCGGTTAGATCCGACAGTTTTACCAGAATATCGGGAAAGGGTTGATCGTAGCTGGCCTGATTAACAAATACTGCGCTGATCAATAGTGCATTTTTTGCCCGGGGATGACTGCGCACATCACGTTTAACCAGATGAATTTTTCCAGGGTCACGCCGGCCGGTAAAACGACAGGGTGCATGTTGGCAGAAAACTGACAGGTAAGGTTTAAGTTGTGGCAGCTTATTCGCAAGCTCAACATTTCTGAAGATCGCCATTTGTGCTGCGAGTGTGATAATTAAAACTATCACCGCCGATATCAGGCCAATCGATGCCAGTGTGCTGCGTGGCTTGTAGTTGTTTATTTCATTTATATCATTGCGTAATACAAAAGGGAGTTCTTCCTGATCCATCAGGATGGGAATTTCTCCGGGCATGGACAGTTGTGAAAACAGTTCTTCCGTTTTCTTCTCCTGACGTTCTTTATCTGTCGCTTCGGCAGTTTGCTTATCTTCTTTTTCAGGCTCGGTTTCTTGCGCTATGACGTCATCGGCTTCTATTTCAGGCTTAGCTGCTTTGTCGGTGTCCTCAACTGCTTCCAGTTCGAGCTCTGTAGATTCAATCTCGGCGTCATTTTCTTCTGCGGCACGTTCAGCCTTTGCCTTTTCAGACTCAACAAAGAGATCAATGAGCTCTTCATCATCGGTATTATCCGTCTTATCTGTTTTTCCAGTGGGCGCATCGGCACTAATCAGTTCCGCTTCGGCTGCGGCAAAAATGGCCTGCACGGCATTGGTGGTAATGTCTTCATCGGCAAGGGGGTTAAAGTTGTCAGTGTAGTCTTTGTTGCCAGGCTCAATAGTTTCAGCTTCAGTCAGTGGCGTAGGGCTAAAATCAGTGTTGGCCTTATCGGCCAGTTCTTCGAGTCGGTTATCCAGCTCGGCAAAAATCGCATCCAGCTCAGGATTATCTGAAACTTCCTTAACCGGTTCCTGTTCCTGTTGGTCATACTCCAGTTCACTATCAGCGGACGGCAAAGATGCATCTTGCGCTTCCAGTTCCAGCTCATCAAACTCGGGTTCGGGTTCGGGTTCGGGTTCGGGTTCGGGTTCGGGTTCGGGTTCGGGTTCGGACTGTACTGCATCCGTCTCTACCGCAGCGAGATCAATATGCTCAATGTTATCTTCTTCTGTTTCAGGGGTTTGAGCGGCCTCAAGTTCATTAAGATTGTTATAAAGATGTTCTTTTGCATTAAAAACCGACTTACATTGCCCACAACGCACACGGCCACGCGCAATACGCAGGTGCTTATTGCTGACACCAAAGACAGTCTGGCATTCGGGACATTGGGTGTACATCGGTTTAGAGGCTTATTTGTGCTTAATCAGTTAGTTAAGGCTTAGTATAGGCAGCCTGAACCTGAATGGAAATGACTAATGTCGTTGACCATGCAGGCAGATCCATTCCTGCTGCTGGCGGTAGAGTTGAATATCAAACCAGCTCGAGTAGGTTTCGATAATGTCTGCAGCCTGATTCTCGAGTAGACCCGACAAAACAATCTGGCCTCCCGATGGCAATAATTCGGCAAACTGGCTGGCCAGCTGGTGTAACGGGCCGGCGAGTATGTTCGCCAGCAGCAGATCGGCGCGGGTATTTTTAAATTGTTCAGGCAGGTAAGTTTTAATTCGGTCCGCCAGCTGGTTTTGTTCGCTA
>JAOULB010000198.1 GCA_029882235.1 Gammaproteobacteria bacterium
AAAGGGCTAGAGTTCAATCAGGTGTTTCTCTGTGGTGTTGAAGAAGGCCTGTTTCCGCATCGCCTCTCTGCCGATGATCCAAACCGACTCGAAGAAGAACGTCGCCTCTGTTATGTCGGCATGACAAGAGCCAGACAAAAACTCATGATCAGCTATGCTGAAAAGCGCCGACTCTATGGCGAAGAAACCTATGCTCGACCCTCACGCTTCATCAAAGAAATACCATCAGAACTGGTTGAAGAAGTCCGGCTCCATGGCACCGTAACAACGCCTGTTTATAACAAAGTACATGAAGACGGCGGTGACTACGATTCAAACCAGCTGCAACTAGGCCAACGTGTCATTCATGACAAGTTTGGAGAAGGTGTAGTTCTTAACTATGAAGGTTCCGGCAGACATGCACGCGTGCAGGTTAACTTTGATTTCGCCGGGAGTAAGTGGTTGATGATGGAGTATGCGAATTTGCGGGTGGGTTAGGTTTGTTTATCTGGTTTTATTAGGATGAGCTTACTTGTCATTCCGGCGTATGCCGGAATCTAGCTTTATTATTTAAGTCACTTCGCTCAGGTTGTCCATGCAGCCACTGATATAGAAACTCATTCATCACAACGCATCAACAAAGGGGAATGTTCCAATAGATAGATACTGGGGGTTGCTTTTGCTATAACTAGTGTTATTACCGTTTTGGTGAAGTGATATGGTTGATAACCAACAAAAAGCCAAATTGGCTGAGAATGTTAATAGTGATAGACCTTCCTGGCCTTATCCGATTGTTTTTGTTTTATGCGTTGTGATCTTTTTAATTACTCCCTATACGGGAGCAAGTATTGGCATTGTTCTTTTTATTGCATTAATGGCATGGTTTATCTGGGCTGCTGCGAGTAAGACTAAATATGAAAAAATAAAAGGCACATATCCATCATTATCACGGCAAGACTATATCCTTAATATGCTGATATTTCCCGTGATGGTGCCTGTTATTATTTTCTTGATAATATTTTATTTTAAGTTTTAAATTCTTGTCTTTCGTTGAAAAATTAAAAATGATGTAAGTAAATGTTTAATAAATTAGCGTTAATAATTGTATTTAGTTTTGTTATAACAATAAATGTTTCTGCTGAAGAAGCCAGTAACTGGTACGATGGTATAGCTTTAACTCCTGGAATTACATATCGATCTATCGACCTGGAAGTGGCAGAGCCAACTAACTTAAGCACAAAGGGCATATTAACAAAAAATGAAGAGTTTAGTTATTTGTTATTTCTTGCTTCATCATATAAATATATTAAAGATTATAATTTTGGATATTATTTTGAATATGGGTACTCTCCGTTTGAGCTTGATCGGCAAACAAACGATCTAGATTCAACTTCTTCCTATGATCGAGGGACTTATGCGAGCGGACATTATTTTTATGTCACTCCTACGCTGTTCTATAATTTTGGAGATCGTTTTATACATAAAACTGGGAGTAATCTAAAAATTGGTTTTGGTATGGGACTAGGATATCTTAAGGCAAAAGGTAATATTGTTTTTGATCAAATTAGCTCTCAAGAAGTACATAATTTTGATATTAGTGGGATAGGATTAGCATATACCTTATTTATCGATTATCGATATAACAACTGGGTTTTTCGTATTATTAATAATGGCCCTGAGCTTAAAAACAACAATAACCTCTATGCCATATATGATGAAATAGTTAGTGTTGGATATTCTTTTATTTTTTAATCATACCCGTATCATCTCAATAAACGCCTCAGCCACCGGGTGATCCAGCGCAGCACGATTACGTGCTATCCATAAGATTCTAAAAATTCTGAAGCCGGCTACTTTGATATGAAAAAGTTCACCAGTTTCGACTCGTTCGTTTACTACAAAGCGAGGCAGGAAGGTTACATACTTGCCACGTTCGACGAGTTCAATGACGGTTTCACTGGAGCCAACTTCAAGGCTGATGTTCAGGTCGCTCATTCCGATTGATTGAAGTGCTTCGTCAAGTGATTCGCGTATTGAGGAGCGTTTTTCTCGTAGTACATATTGCTGTTGTCCCAATTCGTCCAGTGGCAGAAAGTCGGTACCAAACAGTGGGTGATCAGGCGCGCAGACTAACCAGAGTTCATCATCCAACCATTTTTGCACCAGTATGTCGGGATGATCAGGCGCGGCTTCAACCAGGGCCATGTCAACGCGTTCCATGGCCAGGTCTCGTTGAATCTGACGACTGTAGGCTACCTGGAAGTCGATTCGATAGTCGGGGTATTTTTCTTTAAACTGGAGTAACAGGTCTGGTAGTAAGTGCTCACCAATGGCAAAGGTGACGTTCATGCGCAGGTTCTTCTTGCCCTCGCTGAGCGCGCTAATTTCCTCACGCAGGGAAACCTGTCGATCCAGGGTGAGGGTAGCGAGCATGTAGACTTTCTCGCCTGCTGGGGTCATACGCAGGCGTCCGCCGACGCGTTCCATCAATGGTACGCCATAACAATCTTCCAGCTGCTTCAGTCGTTTGGATATGGCGGACTGGCTGACTCTGAGTCTGCGTGCGGCCTCCGAGACGCCACCTTCTTCAACAACGGCGCGCAGGGTGGCCCAACCAGTCAGATCCGGAAGATTAGTATATTCCATTTAGTAATATAGTCCGAAAAAGATTCATTAGCTTAACCTAATATTCTAATCTAATATTTGCATACACGCGAGATAGCCTAACTATTCAAGCAAGTTAACTAAACTCCCTGTTACCACAGCTATTCCTAAAAGGAATATTCCTTATGGCTGATTATGTCATATATCGTAATTTTATGGAGAAATTGTGTTATGAGAACTATTGCAAAAAATAATATGGACCAACAAAACAGGCCTGCAGCGTCCATCAAAAAGGATCTGGGCATGATTAAATCAGTCATGTTTGCAGCGCGTTGTGTATTTGTATTTGGCGTTTTGAGTATTGCCTTGTATGCGCTGCTGTACATGTTCAGCACTGACCTGATTAATATTTCCCGTGATACTCATAACGGTCATAAAACGCTCTTTTTTGTACCTGTTGTTGTCGCCCTGGTATTTTCACTCGTCCATGGCAAATTTACTTCCTATTTCTGGGATATTCTGAATATCAAAGCAAAGTCGTAACGGTTGAATTATGGACGTTATAAACTTTATTGAATTAAACATTGCGACCGTTGCTATCCTGTTTGTCGTTGGTTTTATCGGCGGTATGGTCAGTGGCTTTATAGGATCGGGTGGCGCCTTTGTGCTGACACCCGCCATGATGAGTCTGGGTGCCTCTGGTATTGTTGCCGTTGCAAGTAATATGGCGCACAAGTTTCCCAAGGCGCTTGTCGGCTCTATTAAGCGTCATAAGTATGGCCAGGTTGATATCAAGTTGGGCATCATTATGGGGCTTTTTGCCGAAGCCGGTGTGTTTATTGGCAAAGAGCTGATGACGGGCATTCGTGAATCCTATGGCAATGCCGGTACCGATCTTTATGTCTCTTTCGTTTTTATTGTGGTGTTAGCCATCGTTGGTACGTTTGTATTGCGTGATGGCATAAAAATGAAACGTGAAGGCAGTTCAGATGATGTACATAAAACACCAAAGCTTGCAAAGTGGGTTCAATCAATCAACATCCCCGGCACCATGATGGGATTTAAGTCGATTGATAACCGCAGAGTTTCATTGTTATTTATTGCTCCGCTTGGTTTCGCCACCGGTATGCTAGCGGCATCAATTGCCGTTGGTGGTTTTATCGGTGTACCTGCGATGATGTATTTCATCGGCGTTCCTGCAATCATGGCAACAGCAACAGAACTAGTTGTTGCCTTCGTCATGGGCATGGGGGGTAGTTTATTCTACGCATGGGAAGGTTTTGTTGATATCCGCCTGGCGATGATTATTCTTGCGGGCTCCTTGTTTGGTGTGCAAATTGGTGCAATTGGCACAACCTATGTTAAGGAATATACCGTAAAATTTGTCATGGGCATGATCATGTTGATTGTATTGATCAGTCGCTTAATTAAACTTCCGGTCTATTTAGCAGAACTGAAATTGATTGCGCCATTAAATGAGAGTCTAGTTCCCATCCTGAATCAAACAAGCTTTGCGATGCTGGTGCTTGCACTGTTATCTGGAATGCTGGCGATCACCATTGCGCTTATTAAAGGCATGATTGAGCATAAGAACGATTCAAAGGCTGAAGAAGCATTACGAGATTATGAAAAAAATCTGGCCGTTACAACCGCGGAGTCCTGACATTTATCTTACTGATATAGTCTAAAGCCGGGTTTACCCGGCTTTTTTTTAGTCTGCAATTGCTGCTTATGATTGTGTTTTTCGAAACGGTAATAACATCACCTGCCAGACTTGCCGGTCAACCGGATAATTCTCTGGTTTCGATATACCAAGTTGTTGTGGCAGTTGATTTGGCCTGTAATAAAATGTTCCGAAGATGATGTCCCATATCGGTACTACACTGCCATAGTTCTTCCCTTGCTCTGGATCGGCGCTGTGATGATAACGATGCAGCTCGGTGCCAACAAGCAGGTAGTTGATCCAGCCAACACGCAGATCAACATTAAAGTGCGAGATGGTGCCTTGCAGGCCGATGATCAGATTGGCAACGAACAGGGCTTCGACCGAGAAGCCAAGAAAGTAGAGTGGCAGTGTGAAGATACTCCGTGCGACGATAAAGTTAATCGGGTGGGCAACGGCATGCATGAGTACATAGACCTGTTGCGGTAGGTGATGGGCGAGATGTATTTTCCAGCACCACTGGCCAAATTTACTGTTTGATTCATGGCTGTAACGATGGATCCAGTACCAGAAAAAATCGACGATTAATAAACAGAGAATGACGCCGGGGATGAGTGGCATAGTCTGGTGTGTCTGTCCCTGACGGATGCCAAATTCAATCACCATTGTAATCGCAATATATTGCATTAGTGCTATCGTCGTTGCACCGATGATCATATAGGGCGC
>JAOULB010000004.1 GCA_029882235.1 Gammaproteobacteria bacterium
GGACTTTATCCAGCGCATCCAGACAGAACAGCACATTCTGTTCACTGCATGCATGCCCCATTAAGCCTATGCGCCAGACCTTACCCGCCAATGCACCCAAACCTGCACCAATTTCCAGATTATGGTCATTCAGCAGGCTTTTGCGTACTGCGGCATCATCCACGCCTGCAGGAATGGTCACAGCATTGAGCTGGGGCAGGCGATCTTTTTCAGCAACTACGAAGTTAATCCCCATGGCTTCAAGACCAGCTTTTAAGGCCTGATGATAATAGGCATGTCGTTGCCAGGCATTTTCAATCCCTTCTTCCTGCAGAATGACTAATGATTCGTGCAAAGCATAGAGATTATTAATCGGTGCAGTGTGATGGTATGAACGGCTCGCACCGCCCCCCCAGTAACCCATGACCAGACTTAAATCCAGAAACCAGCTCTGTACTTTATGTGTTCTATTTTTAATCACTTCTGCGGCGCGCTCATTAAAACTCACTGGCGATAGCCCTGGAGGCGCTGACAGACATTTTTGTGTACCAGAATAGATCGCATCAATACCCCAGTCGTCGACTTCAAGTGGTGTTCCACCCAGTGAGGTCACGGCATCAACAATAACCAGACAATCATGTTTGTGCGCTAATTCAGTCAGTGTCTTCGCATCTGACTGTACACCAGTAGAGGTTTCGGCATGGACAAAGGCCAGCACTTTGGCATCCGGGTTCGCTTTAAGTGCAGCTTCGACTTTGGCAGGATCAACCACTTTACCCCATTCGTCTTCAACCATCACAGCAGTGGCACCACAGCGCTCAACATTTTCTTTCATACGTCCGCCAAACACACCATTCTGACAGACAATGGCTTTATCGCCTGGCTCAAGCAGATTGACAAAACAGGTTTCCATACCCGCAGAGCCTGGGGCCGAAACCGGGAAGGTAAGCTGATTTTTGGTTCTGAAGGCGTATTGCAGCAAAGTCTTCATTTCATCCATCATGCCAACAAACTCAGGATCTAGGTGGCCAATGGTGGGACGAGCCAGTGCATTTAACACTCGTTCACTGACATCCGAGGGACCTGGCCCCATTAAGGTTCTTTTCGATGGAGAGAAAGATTTTATTGTCATAACTATCTGCCTTGTCTGAACAAAACGCTAATTATATTCGTCTTTGCGGTCGGATATATAGTCCAATGTTGATAGATTTCTGGGTTAATTTCAGGGACTTATAACCCTTCATATTACAAGTTTTTCTTATCTGGACACAAACTGTAACGCAGCATATGTAAGTATTTGCCGATTAATTGCTCATGATGAATCAAAGCTGATTCTTACAATTAATTTTAACAATAGAGAACCTACATGTCTGGCCAGTACAACCTTCTGCTCGTTGCTCTTTCTTATGGCGTTGCCTGCATTGCATCCTATGCTGCATTGATACTGGTCAATCGGATTAAGATGCTTGAAAAACATGAAATTCAATCCTGGCTTATTGGTAGCGCGATTATTCTAGGGACAGGTATATGGTCGATGCATTTTATTGGCATGCTTGCTTATGAAACATCTATGCCCATTCAGTATGACAGCGTAATCACGGCGGTATCAGCGATAGCAGGAATTCTAGGTTCCTATTTATCCCTTCAATTCGTTAATCGAGGATTAGAATCAATTCATAGACTGGTTATATCTGCTGGTATGCTGACACTGGGTATATGCAGTATGCATTACATCGGCATGACCGCGATGATCATGCCTGCAACCATGCAGTTTGATGTCACTTTGGTACTTGCCTCTATTGCCATTGCACTGGTTGCCTCTGTCCTTGCATTAATGGCGGCTAATACATTATCCAGACAATCCAGCTCTCAAACTTATCACCGACTGCTCAGTAGTATGATTTTAGGCCTGGCTATTTCCGGGATGCATTATTCAGGCATGGCAGCGGTTGAGCTGCAGCCTGTGATTGGTGCGACGGAAAATCTGGATACCGATATAGATAGTTACTTTCTTGGTGTTTCAATTGCGCTCATTTCCAGTCTTTTATTAATTCTTGCAATTCTGCTATCAAGTAGCTCTAAAAAAGTCATCTCAAGCAAGCGAAGGTTTGCAGTTTTATTGTTAATGATGTCCCTTGTGTCTGTCGGCAGTACCGCGATCGCCATTCACTTACTCTATACAACGGCACATGATGAGCAGGAAAAGAAACTGTTAACCATTGCAGAAACACAGGCAGCCCTGCTCGATGCTGTCGCTCGATTTGATGTACTCAATAGCACTAATGCTCACCCTGAAGGCGCCACTGGCGCAACAATCTCACAATTCATAGACGCACAGTCGAATACTGGTGGATTTGGTGAAACTGGCAAACTCATATTGGCGCGCGCCAACCAAAGTGAGATCGAAATTCTTTTCATGCACAAGAGAGACGGTGAATCCGCAGATCGCTTTATTCCATTAAGTGCGCCAGAAGTCCGCCCTGTTTTACTTGGTGCCAGTGGTCATTCAGGAAATATTCACTCAATTGATTACTACACAAAAAAAGAAGTTGTATCGGCTTATGCACCAGTCAAAACATTAGGTCTGGTGATAGTCGCTGAAATTGATGTCGATGAGATAAAGGCACCCTTTGTGACCGCGGCTCTGATCGCGTCAGGGGTAACAATCGTTTTAATCATACTTGGTGTCTGGGTCTTTTTCTCCAGTGTGACAAACCCAATTATCTCTCACCTGCGAGAAGAAATTCGAAATCGAGAAACCATTGCCGAAGAACTCAAACAAACGCAGGAAAAACTGGAAGAAAGAATTGAAGATCGAACTCAGGCACTTACGTTTTCAAATCAGGCATTAAAAAATGAAATCGAAGACCGGAAAAAGATATCCAGACAATTAGAGATCAACAATCAGTTTCATGAACGCGTCATGGATAATGCCACCAATGCGATATTTGTTATCGATAGAAATTACAATTTCACCTTAATTAATCCATCGATGCTTGAACTCACTGGTTATAAATATGAAGAATTAATTGATCACAATTTTATAGATCTATTTCAGATTGGTCGAGATGAAGCAATTAATGCATTGTGCAGTTGTATTATATCGTCGAATGAACCATTGATTAATCAGGAAACGGTTCTTGTCCATTTTGATAATACAGAAAGAACTGTTTTATTAAGTCTTGCACCCATGTTTTTTGAAGATCAGACTGTTAGTCTGGTAGGCACATTAACCGATATCACTGAGCAAAAACACGCAGAACAGGAAATCCTGCTTGCCCGAGATCAGGCCGAGAATGCCAACCGGGCAAAATCTGAATTTCTTGCCAATATGAGTCATGAAATTCGTACGCCAATGAATGGCATACTCGGAATGCTTGGCTTGCTTGCCGATACTGAGCTGAATAAAACCCAAAAAGATTTTGTTAAAACTGCATACAATTCCAGCGAATCTTTACTTGATCTTCTTAACGATATACTTGATTTCTCTAAAATTGAAGCAGGTAAAATGGAACTTGAAAATGTGGACTTTGATCTGCGTGATGTCATTGAAGAAACGGCTTCATTACTTGCAAGCCGAGCACACGATAAAAATCTTGAATTGGCCTGCGACATCGACACATCTATTCCATCCCGAGTGAACGGTGATCCCATGCGAATTCGTCAGATCATCAGCAACCTGGTTGGTAATGCCATTAAATTCACTGAATTGGGTGAAGTCATCATTCGCACACGTTTACAACATATTAATGGAAATAAAATCAAACTTCGTGTCACTGTCACTGATACAGGTATTGGAATTTCACAGAATGCCCAGAAATCTATTTTCAGATCCTTTGTTCAGGCCGATGGTTCAACAACTCGTTTATATGGTGGTACTGGTCTGGGTTTGTCTATATCGCATAAATTAACAAAACTGATGGGCGGTCATATGGGCGTATTATCTTCTCAGGGAGAAGGTAGTACGTTCTGGTTTACCCTTAATTTATCCAAAGCCCAAACCGAGACCATCAACCCTTTGCATTTCTTTTCTGCTGAAGACATAAAAACCCTGATTGTTGACGACAACAACACTAATCGAGAGATACTCTCGCATCAACTCAAAGCCTGGGGCATTCCCCATGAAATGGCAGAAAGTGGCGAAGCTGCATTAAAACTACTTCAGCAGGCAAGCAACAAAGGAGAGTCTTTTAATCTGGTTTTGTCAGACATGATGATGCCAACAATGAACGGCGTTGAACTTGCTCAGGAGATTGCAATGCGCCCAGCAATATCAATGCCGCGAATTATAATTTTATCCTCTGCAAATAAAGACTACGCATCCATTCTGGAGCAGGAAAAAATAATTCAACAATGTTTAACCAAACCCGTTCGACAATCCATGCTCTATGACTCAATCGTATCAGTAATGAATAATCACTCCGATTATGATGATAGAAAAGTTCCATCAGAAAATATTCACCAGCAACAACAAATCAATGCCCGTGTGCTTGTAGCCGAAGATAACTCTGTCAATCAGAAAGTCATTGGTGCCTTATTGCGAAAATGTGGAATTGAACCCGTCATTGTCGAGGATGGTAATCTTGCGATTAAAGCCCTGGATGCAGAAGCTTTTGATCTAATTCTTATGGACTGTCAGATGCCTGAATTAGATGGATATGCAGCCACACGAAAAATTCGTGCCTCACAAAACGACTATTCGAAAACGCCCATAATTGCTCTCACGGCTAATGCAATGCGTGGCGATGAAGAAAAATGTATTGCCGCAGGTATGGACGCCTATTTAAGTAAACCAATCAAACCTGATGCCCTGTATGAAAAATTACAGCAATGGCTTCCCGACAAAATTGTTACCCCCCAAGTTAAAGGAGTTCTCAATGGTTGAACCTGTCAGATTACATAAATCTAGTGTGCTGGATATCGAAACGATTAAAGCGCTGATCGACGCTCTTGGTAAAGATGATTTTAAGGAAATCTACGAAGAATTTAATACTCGTACCCCAATCCTGTTACAGGAGTTATTTGAAGCTGCTGTAGAAAATGATCAGGCCGCGATGATGAGACTCGCCCATGCATTGAAGGGATCCGGAAGTAATATTGGTGCGGCCGATTTTTCAGCCGCCTGTAATGAGCTTGAAAAAGAGATCCTTGCGGGCACCTTAACTCACCCATCGCGATACGTTGCAAACATAGAATCTTTTTATCAACTATCAAAAAGTCAGTTAATGCAAATACTTTAACAGTGGTCCATACACGGAGTTTAAATTTATCATCAGGGAAATATTATGATTTTATATTGACATGTCGCTGTCAAAATTATAATTAGGAACTACAATAACAACGATAAATTATAGAGACCCCACTGAGAATGTCAAAATCTGACTTGCCCCTGATAATCGAGCCCAATGAGCTGGAAGCACACTTAGCCGATGACAATATTCTGCTGGTTGATTTGTCTCAGCCCCAAACTTATGTGCAATACCATATTCCCAGTGCCGTCTATCTTGACTATGCCTGGATCATTCATATCGAACAGCCACGCATGGGCCTGTTACCTGACGAAGCACAACTGAGTAATGTGCTCAGCGCACTGGGGCTGTCAGATAAAACCCATGTCATTGCTTATGATGATGAAGGCGGTGGTCGCGCCTGTCGCTTTCTCTGGACTCTGGATGTGGTCGGTCATGCTAAGTTTTCCTTACTCAATGGTGGCTTATCGGCCTGGGCCAATGAAGGTCATAATGTCACCAGTGAAATTGATTATCCGCAGAAAGGAAAATATATCGCCAAAATCAGACCTGAACCCATTGCCGATCGCCAGTACATTCTAGATCACCTGAATAACGATCAGGTCACTATTCTGGATGCGCGCTCGCCACAGGAATATGCCGGTACCAAAGTTTTTGCCCAACGTGGCGGTCATATTCCCGGTGCTGTTAATATTGAATGGACCGAAGCTATGGATAAAGATCGCAATATGCGATTAAGGCCTGAGAATGATTTACGCGAAATGCTCGAAACCAAGGCAATAACGCCAGACAAGGAAATCATTACCCACTGTCAGACCCATCACCGTTCGGCACATAGTTACATCATGTTGAAATCACTGGGATACACGAATATTAAAGGCTACCCCGGCTCGTGGTCAGACTGGGGCAACGATACAACTACACCGATCGAAAATTAAACCTGCTCAGGCAAACTCGTTTTGGCTGGACAACGGGCTGAATTTAAAGGCCCAGTCATTAAGGTGCGCCCGCATTCGATTGACATGACTCCCTTCCCAGAACACCTGTTTACAGGATGCACAATAATAAGCCGCATCAACATGCTCTTTGCCAATTAAAGCGAGATCGGCAATCTGCGCTGGAGTCGCATCGCTTAACTCTGCATTACATACCATGCAACGACTAAAGGGTTTATAGAGCCAATTGATGTTGAGTTTTTGTGAAAGACTGTCTGCACAGTCGTCAACCGAGGCGGCATCCAGAAAAATCACGGTGCCATCAGCACGGCGAAATTCCAGCATGTCTTTATCGAGGGTGATTAGAAGGCGATTTTCTTTGATGGCCAGCTTAAGTAATTCGTAATCTGGTTCGGCATCGGTCGCGATTGTGGTGTCATACCCGGCTGCCCTTAACCAGCGCCCCAGACGCTGGAGCATTTCGTCACACAGAAATCTGGGGGCAGTGCCGGCTGACATGGTTAATCCATCGAACGAATCACGCCAGTCACAATCCCCAGGATCTGTACATCTTCATTACGCAGCCAGATCGCATCCATCTCCGGGTTGGCGGGTTGCAGGCGGATCCCATCGCGTTCGACATAGAATTTTTTCAGGGTGACGTTTTCACCATTGATCATGGCAATCACCGACTGACCATTGGCGGCAGTCTCTCTTTTTTCGATCACAATGACATCGCCATCCTGAATATTGTCATCGATCATGGAGTGGCCTCGTACCCGCAGGGCATAGGTATTCTTGCGTACCATACTGACGGGGACGCCAATTGAGCTATTGTCTGTGCAAATATCAACGGGCAGGCCAGCACTCACCCAGCCCAGTAATGGCACCTCTGTCAGCGCCTCTGCTTCCCCAGCAAGCATTTCTAAATCAGGTGTCCAGACAGGTCTTTTAGTCTTTGGAATCAAATAGTTAACGTTTGACATTAATGTTTCTCTTTAGATTTTCTTTCTAACATAGCGTTAATATGAAGAAATATCAAACTAAAACTGGAATTATCGGTCAATGATCAGGGTTTTTACGTCAATTGCACTCAGCATGACGAGCACCGATAATACCGTCCACCAAATCGGAGAGAAATGTGAAACAGACCATACTCATAACAGCGATTGCCACTATAAGTCTCGTGCTTGGACTCTGGCTGAGCCAGAAACTCGATAGTGGCAAATTACCCACCGACCTCGAAGCAACCTATTTACCGCAGGGTAAACCACTGCGTCCATTCCAGCTGGTCGATCATAATGGAAATAAATTTGATCTGGCCCGACTAAAAAATAAATGGACCTTTGTCTTTTTTGGCTACACCAATTGTCCGGATGTCTGCCCCGCCGCATTAAAGATCATGCAACTGGCCTGGGACAAAATGGATGCGAAAACTTTAAAACAGGCGCAGCTTGTATTTGTCTCGGTTGACGCTGATCGCGATCCGCCAGCAAAACTGAAAGAGTATGTCACTTACTTCCATCCTGACTTTATCGGCGTCACGGGTAAACCTGATCAGCTCGACATTATCACTGGCAGCATCGGTGTGTTGTATGGCTTTGAAGATCCAGAACCCGGCAGTAAAGAATATCACGTCAATCATAGCGCACAGATCATCCTGATTGATCCCGCATCCAACATGCGTGCCGTATTCTCGCCACCGCATGATGCCGAGAGTATTGCGCGTACGTTTAAACAAATTCTGTCTTATTCAAACTGACCACTTCTGGATGTTATCACCGTGAACCCTGTTAAATTAACTCTATTGATCGCGAGCCTGTTATTTTTAAACACTGCCATTGCCGCACAGACATTGAAGTTCAGCAAGGGCTGGAGCCCTGAAGCACCACCAGTGACCCGAGTGATGGCCGGCTATTTCACGGTTAAAAATTCGCATAAAAATGAAATCCTCATCACAGAAATCAGCAGTCCCCAGTTTGATAATGTTGAAATTCATCGCACCATACATGAAGGTGGCATGGCAAAAATGCGCTGGCAACCTCACATCCATGTCCCTGCTGGAAAGACAGTCATGCTGGAACCTGGCGGTAAACATTTAATGCTGATGAAACCTAAGCGACGTCTAAAAAAAGGTGATACGATCGAACTGCAAATAACACTTTCGAATAATATGACGCAAACAATTCAACTGAGTATTAAATAATATGGAAAAGGATTCCGAAATCAGTCGTTCCGACAAACTATTTGCTGCCTGGCAATACCTGGTCCCACATCATCTGCTATCTCGCTTAATGGGTTTTATAACTCACAGCGACAACAAATGGATCAAACTGGCCTATATGAAATTCATTATTAAACGCTTTGGCGTCAATATGGATGAAGCCATGGAGCAGGATCTTGACCGCTTTGAACACTTTAATGCCTTCTTCACTCGCGAGCTGAAACCAGAAGCGAGACCCATTCACCCAGATAAAAATATTCTTGTTAGTCCCGTTGATGGCTGTGTGAGCCAGATGGGATTAATTCGAAACGGAAAGATATTTCAGGCCAAGGGCCATAACTACTCACTGACAACTTTATTAGGTGATAAAGGCAAATGGGAGAAACAGTTTATTAATGGTGAATTTGCGACTTTGTATTTATCACCAAAAGATTATCATCGCATCCATATGCCCTGTGATGCCAAACTCAAAGAGATGCGTCATATCCCCGGACAGCTATTTAGTGTCAACCCCGCAACGGTGAGAGCGGTTCCTGATCTATTTGCGCGCAATGAACGCGTCGTCTGTCTATTTAATACACCGGTCGGCCCGATGGCGATGATTCTGGTGGGTGCCATTTTTGTCGCCAGCATAGAAACTGTCTGGGATGGCATTATCACTCCGCCGACTCAACGAGAGATTCAGATCACCCGCTATGGCGAAGGTATGCATAATGTTGTGCTTAGAAAAGGCGAAGAAATGGGCCGTTTTAATATGGGCTCAACCGTCATCCTTTTATTTGGCAAAGATAAAATGAAGTGGGCCGAGGGATTGACGGCTGAAAGTAATGTCAAAATGGGTGAAGAAATCGGGACAATTATTAGTTAAAAAATAACGGCAATCACCAGCAAGCCAACCATCTCTATTACTTCAATTAATGCACCCGCTGTATCGCCAGTCGTACCGCCAATGCGGCGCTGCATTAATAAACGCAATAATATAAAAACAGCGACTAAAGCCAATATTAGCCATAGTGCAGCGAGCTGAAATAACCATCCACATGCTGCAATCACAAGCAATAAAACCAGCATCCCACCCAGTTTAGGCATAGCTGCAATATGCTTGGCACCAATCCCCTCTTTTCTGACATAGGGTGTTGTTAAAAATAACGCAATCACAGCAGTCCTTGCCAGTACAGGAATTAATAATAAAGGCATAACAGGCATAGCAACAATTGTTATTAAAGCTGCGAACTTGGCAATCAATACAATAACAATAATGCTAACACCTGCAGGGCCGGAATATGGATCCTTCATGATCTCCAGCGTGCGCGTTTTATCGCCAAATCCCCCGACCCAGGCATCGGCACTATCGGATAAGCCATCCAGATGCAAAGCGCCGGTGATCAGTACCCAGACAAATAAAACAATGGCCGCCATGATCTGTGCATCAACTTGATAATTAAATTCCTGCACCAGCCATGGAAACAAAATGAGCATGCCTCCAATAACAAGTCCAACCAGTGGATACATCAACACAGATAGTCCTAGTTGGCGATCACTAGCGATTTCACTTCCGAGAAGACTTTGAGGTACAGGGAGTCGGGTCAGGAACTGCAGCGCAATTAAAAACGGTTTTAGCATTTATAAAGAACCGTTATGAAATTTTATGATGGGCAGATCCTGTTCTAGGTAATGATCAATCCGTACACGACTCATGGCCGCATACTTTACTGATAGACGAAACATATTGTTCATTGGCATTTCAAGAATATGACTGAGTATCATCCGCATCATACCGCCATGCCCAACCACAAGAAGATGTTTACCACGATGTTGTTGAATCACATCATCCCATGCCTGCATAACTCGATCACGAAATTCAGTTAACGTTTCAGCCCCTGCAGGCATGTGCGTGACGGGATCGGCCCAGAAATTACTGAGACTGTCGGGATCAAGCTGCATAATTTCTTCTGCGGTCTTACCTTCCCATGGCCCGAAAAATATTTCCTTAAAACGATCTTCAGCAGAAATCACAATATCGTTCTTTTGCGCTATTTCCTGTGCAAATTCAAAACATCTTAATAATGGAGAAGAAATTATAGCGTCCCAGGGCTTATGTTCCTGAACGGCAGTTCGCATTTGCTGCCAACCAAGTTCGCTTAAGGGATCATCGGTATGTCCACGGTAACGCGTGCCACCTTCAGGCTCGCCATGCCGAATCAAATCGATTGTTGTTGAAAGTGTCATGCATTAATCCTGATCAGAGACACCCGCTTCGGCAAAGGTCGCCATTTGCGTATGGGTTGCAATCGCCATCTGTAATACCGGTACAGCCATAGCGGCACCACTACCCTCACCCAAACGTAAACCAAGATCGAGTAAGGGTTCAATGCCCATGGCTTCAACCATTTGACGGTGTCCGGGTTCAGCCGATCGATGCGCAAGAAACATCCATTGGCGTACGGCCTTATTAAAATAGATCGCAACTAATGCCGCACTACTGGCGATAAAGCCATCGACAATAAAAGGAATTCCCTTTTGCGCACACGTCATATAGGCACCACATAAGGCCGCAATCTCAAAGCCACCGACATGGCGCAGGATTTCAAGTGGTTGCCCCAGCATTTGTTTCTTATGTTGCTCAATGGCTGACTGAATAATCGATGCTTTATGTTTTACCCCAGATGCATCCAGCCCTGTTCCCGGACCAGCCAGTTCTTCGGCTGTTTTATTTAATAGACTACAGGCAATGGCCGTTGCTGCCGTGGTATTGGCAATCCCCATGTCACCACCAATAAATAACTGCGTGCCTTTATCTTTCGCACGTAAAACAGCATCTCGACCTGCAGTCATAGCCTGTTCAAGTTGCACCTGACTCATCGCGGCCTGTTTTAAAAAATTTTCGGTACCCGCAGCAACGCGTTGATCAACCACACCCTCAAACTCACCCGGGGAAACCACAGTACCAACATCAACCACCTCAAGCGAAGCATTGAGTTGTTTTGCCATGACACTAATGGCGGCCCCACCACGGGCAAAGTTTTTCACCATCTCTGCAGTGACGGCCTGGGGAAAAGCCGAAACACCTTCTGCCGCAATACCATGGTCACCAGCAAACACAACGATCTGAATATTATTTAATTTTAGATCCTGTGTTGCCTGCATTGCGGCAAGACGTACCGCAACTTCTTCTAATCGGCCCAGTGAGCCCGGCGGTTTGGTCAGTTGTGCCTGACGTTCCAGTGCGGCCTGCATGGCAACTGCATCAATTGCCTGTATTTCATCATTAATCCAGTCAAAACTCATTTACTACTTTCCTGCTATTTTATTTTTTGGGGTATCCCTGCGAGCATAAAAGTAACGCTATCGCAAATACCTGCTAACAGTTGGTGCAGTCGCCCTGCCTCATCAACAAAACGTCGCGTTAATTCCCCCATAGGAATAACACCCAGACCTGTTTCATTACTTACAAAGATCATTTTTCCCGGTAAATCCGGGACGCGTTGAATCAAGCCATCGATTTGTTGTTCTAATTCGGCCTGATTATCCTGTGCCAGCAGATTGCTTAGCCAGAGCGTGAGGCAATCAACCAGAATGCAGGCATCCTCTGCTGCATAGGTTTGCAGTACGGTGAGCAAATCGACGGGTTCTTCAATGAGCTTCCAGCTGGTATCCCGCTGTTGTTGATGATGACGAATACGGTGCGCCATTTCTTCATCGTGGGCCGTTGCCGTGGCAACATAAATCAACTGCAAACCACTTTGTTCGGCACATTGTTGCGCATAGGCACTCTTACCGGAACGTGCTCCGCCAATAATCAATTCTTTCATGAATCAAACCAGCTTCGGAATAAAAATTACAACACCCAGCCCGTGAGTGTCATTAAGGCAAGGATGGCCAGGAAAACAACGACAGCGCGTTTAATCAGAGAGATGGCATGTGCAACACCATTGATAAAGAACTCTTCAGTGTTCGATTGAATATCTGCGCGTAAATCCTGCCTAAGAGACCCACAACCACTAGTCACAAGCAATTCTTCACTATCTTTAAGCCAGAAATCACTCAGAGAATTCCAGTAGCTCATGGTATCGATAAAATTACCGGCCAGGGCATAACCCACCACACAAAGTCGCGCAGGTAACCAGTTCATGATCCAGTACAGGTTTCGAGACGCCTCGGCAAATTCGCCTGCCTCAAAAGTAGTCTGTTGTTTTAATAAAATGCTGAGTCGATAAAGTACCGCACCGACAGGGCCAAGCAAAACAAACCAGAATAGAATACCAATCAAACGATCATTTGCCTGTACCAGTAATTCTTTTTTAACCGTATCCGCTAATTTCTTTTCCTGTTCCTCTGTCTCATAGCCAAGAATACTCTCGGCATGTTGTTTGGCCAGGTCATGATCACCTGCTTCGGCTGCATCAAGATAGGCCTGTGCGTCTGTTGCTAAAGAGCGTGGCCCAAGGCAATAAAGCAGCACTGCAATACCAAAGGCAAAACCAAATAACCACAGTACGCCACCGAACATACTCTCTAATAACCACACAGCCGCACACACAGGTGCAATGACCAGGATGACGCCAATGGTGGATTCCATAAAAACAATCTGGGAGAATTTTTCGTTCATCCAGTTGCTATAGCTTTCAAACCAGTCGTACTGGCGCAACGCATCAAGTTTGTTCCAGTAGCTCTCAATGGCCAGACTGATTAAGACACTTATTAGACTCATTTACTTATATTTCCGAAGTTACAGGCTCAATGTTCATATTTGTATCGGTATCGACACCTATAGTTTACTGAGAAAATCAGACCAGTTAAATGCTGGCCCTGGATCCGTCTTGCGGCCGGGTGCAATATCACTATGGCCGACAATATGTTCTTTTATTATACCCGGATATCGCGCCTGTAAGGCACGGGTAATTTCAACTAGTTTCTGGTACTGAATATCTTCAAATGGGATATCGTCTGTCCCTTCCAGCTCAATACCAATGCCGAAATCATTACAGCGGTTACGCCCCTGAAAGCTTGATTCCCCGGCATGCCAGGCACGCTTATGAAATGGGACAAACTGGATAATTTCGCCATCGCGACGGATTAACAAATGCGATGATACCCGTAGCTCACAAATACCCTCAAAATATGGATGGTGATCAACCTGCAGGCAATTGGTGAATAATTGTTCAATATAAGGGCCACCAAAGTCCGCCGGTGGCAGGCTGATATTGTGAATAACAAGAACATCGATATCACACTGCTCTGGCCGATCATCACAATTTGGCGAGGGGATATAACGAGCTTCGCGCAATAAACCTGACTGGGAATCGATTTGCACCGTTTAAGGTTCCTCCTGAGCCGGTTTACTTAATGCTGTATTGATTGCATTGTGTAGTTTCTCGATATTGGCTTCACACTGCAGTGGGCTATGAAAGGCTCCATCTTTAAATAAAAACAACGCCGGTAAATGAAATACCTCATATTCACTCACCAATGCCATACTTTCGTGGGCATCAACTTCAAACATTGTTAGTGAATCATGCAACTGGAGATATTCGAGTAAAATTTCCTTCCATGCACGACAACTGGCACAGCCCGTGCTGGTAAAGATCACCAGACAGCTTTGTTTCGTTTCCTGCAGAGTGCTATAAAAATTAGCGTCATGCAGAGCTCGTAAGCGATATCTGTCCAGCTCAAACAAGTTTGATTTTTTTGAGTCTGTACTCATATTAACTCTGCGAATTATTCATCATGCCGATGAATACCATATCGGTAAAACTAACCAAACCTACAACCTGTCCATTATCAACCACAGGCGCACGCGATAAACCAAATTTCTCGAACAAGCGTGCACAGTAACGAATATCCATTTGCGAGTCGACTGAAATGACAGGTTTAGACATCACTTCATAAACATTAACTCGTTCCGGCGCACGATCTTTAGCCAGAACTTCCTTGGCAATATCTGATATCAATACGATACCATATTCATCATTCGCATCACGCTTATTAACAATCAGACTCTTGGTCTCAATATGTTTCATTTTCTGCAGTGCCATCTGCACAGTCATCATACCATCAACCATATCAACCTGCTTTTTCATCACGTCACAGACGCGGACTATTTTTCGCTCAGTCATAGTTCATCCTCCACTACCTCGCTCAATCGTTTCACCTGTTGTGATACACCCACTGCATCTTCCACATCGATTTGAAAGGCAATACCTGTACCCGGTTTACTGTCAAACTCACCAACTTCAGCAATCTTTTCCAGAATCTTTCGGCTCATATGTTCTTCAACCAGAAATAACAATACATCTCTTTGTGTCTCCAGATTCAGACCAAAAAATGTTTTGCTCTTTTTTAGACCTTCGCCACGCGCATGATTAATAATCGTCGCACCTGTCGCACCAACATTGCGGGCCGCTTCCATCACCGCATCGGTCTTGTCATCCTCAACCAGCGATATGATTAATTTAAAATGCATGATCAGTCTCCTGTATCGTCCTGTCGGACATGATTACGTGATGTCTGCCAGCGACTCAATTGCGCATAACCCATGACTGTAAGCATAGGAAACAGGCTGGCAAAAGCGATTAAACCAAAACCATCAATAAGCACACTGCGACCCGGCACGGTGCTGGCCAGGCCCAGTCCAAGTGCGGTGACCAGTGGCACAGTGACCGTTGACGTCGTCACCCCACCCGAATCATAGGCAAGTGCGATAATATTTCGCGGTGCGTAAATAGTCTGAATCATCACCAGAACGTAACCGGCGATAATATAATAGTGTAATGGTGTTCCGGTAACGATACGGAACGTCCCCAATGAGATACCTGCACCCACACCAATCGCGACGGCGATACGCAAACCCCAGATGCTAATGGTACCGCCGGACACATCCTGCGCTTTAATTGCAACCGCAATCAATGCGGGCTCAGCAATCGTCGTCGCAAAACCGATTGAAGCGGCAAAAATATAAACCCATTTGTAATCCTGCCAACGTAATACCTCTGCGAGTTGATGACTGCCATGTAAAAAAACAGGATCAGTCAGTTGCTTCGCCATGAGCTCACCGAGTGGGAAAAGCGCCTCTTCAAGGCCTACCAGAAAAAATGCCAGCCCCAGCAGGACATAGGCGAAACCGATTAATACATTTTTCATATGCGGAATGGGTTTACGAATAACCAGTGCCTGAAAACCGAAAACGATAACGACAATCGGTAAAACATCGGTGACAGTGCCCAGTGTGACCGTCCAGAGATGATACAAAAAATCAGTCACACTACCATCCCATAAGCCATAACAAAAATCATGGGTGTTAAAGAGGCAAAGGCGATCAGGCCAAAACCATCTGTCATTGGATTTCGTCCTTTAATACTTGAAGCAAGACCAACACCCAGCGCGGTGACTAAGGGTACAGTTATGGTTGAAGTTGTCACGCCACCGGAATCGTAGGCAATACCAATGATCTCGCGTGGTGCGAATACAGTCATAATCACAACACCCAGGTAACCCGCAATGATCAAGTTCTGAATGGGCCAGCCGCGAATAATACGCATCACCCCCACCACAATGGCAAAACCAACAGACAGCGCAACCGTTAAACGTAAACCTAATGCATAAGAAGCCAGGGATTCAGGTGATTGTTCAATAACATTTGCACCTGCGGCAATCTCAGCAGCCTTGGCGGCGACGGCAATTAATGCAGGCTCGGCAATGGTGGTACCAAAACCTAGTGCAAAGGCAAAGGCAAATAACCAGGCTGCACTGCCTTTGCGTGCAAAGGCATAGGCCATGGATTCACCCAGTGGGAACAAACCCATCTCAAGTCCACGAATAAACAGGGTCAGGCCCAGCACAACCATTAATATTCCAACGGCAATCTGACCAAGATTTGGAATAGCCTGTTGCAAAACCACCAACTGGAAAAAGGCAATCACCAGAATAATAGGTAACAGGTCGCGGAAACTATCTACAATCGATCGAAGAAAAACGGGCATTGAATACGTCTTGTCTCACTTTGTGTGATCTTATTGGCCGAATGAATACACTATATTATATGTAATGTTCTAAACTAATGGTTGATATACATCAACACAAAACAATAACAATAAGAGGGTAATAAATGGAAGGTTTTATTGCGGAGCTGACTAGCTGGACTGGCGATCTAGTGAAAATCGTATGGGGTATCCCATCTATCGTCTTACTGGTTGGAACAGGCCTCTATCTGACCATCCGACTCAACTTTATCCAGTTTCGCGGCTTCAAACATTCCACCCAGCTGATCTCCGGAAAATACGACAAAGAATCCGACCCTGGTGAGGTGACCCATTTTCAGGCCTTATCGACTGCCCTTTCTGCAACAGTCGGCACGGGCAATATTGCCGGTGTTGCGACCGCGATTGCCTTTGGCGGTCCCGGCGCGGTGTTCTGGATGTGGTTAACTGCACTCGTTGGCATGGCCACCAAGTTTGCCTCCTGCTCGCTAGCATTAAAATATCGTGAATATCATCCGGATGGCAGCGTCTCGGGCGGGCCAATGTACACGCTCAAAAATGCACTCAATATGCCGAAGCTGGCTGCAGCCTTTGCCCTGTTTACCCTGATCGCGTCATTTGGCATTGGCAATATGGTGCAGGCCAATTCTGTTGTTGATGGGCTGGGATATATTTTTCCAGAGATCACAGCTTATCGACTTTTGCTGGGTGTTGTCATCGCCATCATGGTTGGCCTGGTGATCATTGGTGGTATTAAGCGTATCTCAAAAGTTGCATCACACATTGTGCCCTTGATGGCTGTGATCTATTGTGGCGCAGCAATACTCATCCTGATATTAAATATCGAAAAAATTCCCGGCGCTTTCGCAACCATTTTCAATCTGGCCTTAAATCCCACTGCGGCCGGTGGTGGCGCCATTGGTGCAGCCATTCAGTATGGTGTTGCACGTGGTGTATTCTCAAATGAAGCGGGTCTGGGTTCAGCCCCCATGGCCCATGCCGCAGCACGCACCAAAGAACCCGTCCGCGAAGGTCTGGTCGCCATGCTCGGCCCATTCATCGATACCATTATAATCTGCACCATGACGGCTCTGGTGATTGTCATCATGGGGGCCTGGGGCGAGGCCCGCCCTGAAACCCTGAAAGGTGCCGCACTGTCAGCCTTTGCCTTTGAACAGGCACTGGGTCAGGCTGGAAGCTGGGTGGTTGGATTTGGTCTGATGTTTTTTGCCTATTCCACCATGATTGCCTGGTCCTACTATGGTGATCGTAGCGCCGAATTCCTGTTTGGCGAACGTGCTATTCTACCTTACCGCATCATTTTTACGGTTCTCGTTGTGGTCGGCGCCTATGTTCCTCTTCAGCTGGTCTGGAACTTTGCCGATATCGCCAATATGCTCATGGCTATACCAAATCTTATTAGTCTAATCTTACTCGCAGGGCTGGTGAAAAAACTTTCCGACGACTATATGCAAAAGTAGAATTGAGCTTCACACGGATTTATTTGTATTTTATGAAAATTTATTCGGTATTAACCGATTGCCCATTAAGGAGGAACACATGAAAACATTAATTTCTATGACCCAAAGAATGACTACACTGACCCTGCTCATAATGCTTAGCGCCTGTGCTGGCAAGACCATGGTCGAAAGTGACCTGCAGATTAAAGGTGCGCCTGACTGGGTCAATAAGGGAACACAGTTTCTAAATGACCGCGGTGGCCGTCTGTTTCATGGTGTGGGTGAAGCACCGTCGATGGGTGTGGTCTCCCTGCAAAAATCTACCGCTGATAACCGAGCACGAACTGAAGTCGCGCGAATTTTCTCATCCTATATGGAAGCCATCAGCAGTGACTTTACCGCATCATCGGCATCAGGCGGTGGTGGCATGAGTGAGCAGGCCATGTCGCAACAAATTAAAAATATCACCAAAGTTAATTTATCAGGCGTTAAAATCATTGCCCGTTGGAAAGATAAAAAAACCAATATCATTTATTCTTTAGCTGAACTTGACCATAAGAGTGTTGAAAAAATTATTAAAACCACAAGTAACATGAATGGTGATCTAAAACGGTACATGACTGAACATGGTAAAAATATATTTGATAAACTGGATAAGGAGAACTAAGCATGAATCTGCTGATAAAAAACACACTTATTACCGCATTAATGGTCATCCTCACAGGCTGTGGCACTAAAGTTACGCGCACATCTGTAGATGAGACTATTGACTTAAGTGGTGCATGGAATGACACCGACTCACGTCAGGTATCAGCGGCCATGATCGACGACATGCTGGAACAACGCTGGCTTCGAGTATACAAAAAGAAAAATAATGGTCGTGCCCCTACTGTAATTGTTGGCCGGATTCGTAATCGCAGCCATGAACACATTAATGTAAAAACATTTATTTCTGATATTGAACGTGCCGTGATTAACTCTGGCGAAGTTGAGTTTGTTGCCTCTAACGATGAACGTGGTGAAATCCGTGATG
>JAOULB010000005.1 GCA_029882235.1 Gammaproteobacteria bacterium
AAAGACATCAGGGTCGATAAGGTTGCGATATTTTTTTAACAGCTCAAGCTCATTACCTTGAGGCAAACCGGTTGCAGCCATTTCACTGTTACTAAAATAACTATCACAACGGATATACTGATTATAAAAAAGGTTGCGATTTGACCAGTCAAAATCAAAGGCTAGTGCCAATGCACGTCTTACGCGTTTATCTTTAAACAATTTACGCCGGGTATTAAACACAAACCCCTGCATGCCGGCATTGTTCTGATGTTTCAGTTCCTTTTTTACGAGCTGTCCGTTATCAAACTGAGGACCGATATAATCACGCGCCCACTGTTTTGAATAAAGCACAAAAATAAAGTCAAACTCACCCGCCTTTAAGGCCTCCAGCTGGACTGTCTCATCTTTGAAATATTTATAGATCACTTTATCAAAGTTAAACATGCCCTTGCGGGTATTTTTATTTTTTGCCCAGTAGTTTGGATTCTTTTTATAGGCAATATTTTTACCCAGCTGATAACGTTCAATGATATAGGGACCACTTCCAATGGGATGCTCGAGCGTTAATTTTTCAAATGCTTTATCACCAACCCATGCACGGGAGAATATTGGCATTTGTGCAGCAATCATATGCAATTCAGGATTAACACGGGCAAACTCAAAACGAATTTTACGTGGCCCAAGTACAACGGCTTTTTTAATGTCTGCCCAATAGAATCGATAACGTGGGTGGGCCTTGTCACTTTTTAAGGTATCAAAGGTAAACTTTACATCTTCTGCCAACACAGGTGAGCCATCTGAAAATCGCGCATTGGGATCCAGACGAAAGGTAACGGATAATTTATCACTGGCCAGACTGATATCTTCAGCCAGATGTGCATAGACGCTATAGGGCTCATCAGCACTCTGCACCATCAGTGACTCAAACACTAAAGCCGATAATCCGTCAGCCGATTTACCCTTTAACAAAAACGGGTTGAGATTACTGTAATTCCCAAAGCCCGATAACACCAAATTACCACCCTTCGGTGCATTAGGATTCACATAGGAGAAGTGTTCAAAACCCGGTTGATAACCCGGCTCATAACCCAGCGCGGCTGAAGGTGCCGCATGCGCTGAAACAGGAAATAAAAATAGCGTTGTCAGAAAAAAATAAAAGAAACGCAACAGTAGCCTCTTGGATGTTCTTGTCATTATTATGATTTACCGATTATTACATAAACTCGCGCGGAGGTTGCCTCTAGTTTATTGAATGAATGGACGGTATCATAGCGGGCTAAATTGACGCACTAATAATATGTTCTAACCAGAATAAGCAAGGGGACAAATATGGGTTTTCTACAAGGCAAACGCGCTTTGATTGTCGGTCTCGCCAGTAATCGATCTATTGCCTGGGGTATCGCTCAGGCTATGCAACGCGAAGGTGCTGAACTGGCCTTCACTTATCAGAATGAAAAACTTAAAGGCCGGGTTGAGAAAATGGCTGATGAACTCGGCTCGAACATCGTCCTCCCCTGCGACGTCAGCAGCGATGATGAAATCGAAGCCGTTTTCACTGAACTGGCAAAAAGCTGGGATGGTCTCGATAGCATTGTCCATTCCGTTGCCTTTGCCCCACGCGATCAACTGGAAGGGGAATATCTCGACGTTGTAACCCGCGAGGGCTTCAACATGGCCCATGAAATTAGTTCTTATAGCTTTGCGGCGCTAGCTAAGGCTGGGCGCAAAATGATGACCGGTCGCAATGGCTCCCTGCTGACCCTGAGTTACCTCGGCGCAGTGCGTTCCATGCCAAATTACAACGTCATGGGGCTAGCTAAGGCCAGTCTGGAGGCCAATGTACGCTATATGGCCCAGAGCCTGGGCAAAGAGGGGCATCGCGTCAATGGCATCTCTGCCGGGCCGATAAAGACGCTGGCTGCGGCTGGGATTAAAAATTTCCGCAAAATGCTGGATGAGTTCGAAAAGGCTGCGCCACTACATCGAAATGTCACTATTGAAGATGTGGGTAATGCTGCGGCCTTCCTGTGCTCGGATCTGGCTGCCGGCATCACGGCCGAAATTACCTATGTCGATGCTGGCTACAGTACTGCGGGTATGCCGCCTCTCGAGGCCTAAGCATCATTATGGCGGGCCTGATTCTCAGGCCTGCTGTTCTTCTCCCGTCAGCAGATTCTCTTCACCCTCCGATCGCGCCACAATCACAGCGGCACAGGAATCACTAAAGACATTCACTGCTGTTCGACACATGTCGAGCACCCGATCCACGGCCAGTATCAGACCGATACCTTCAGCCGGCAGCCCTATGGTGCCCAGGATAATCGAGATGGCCACCAGACTCGCGGCAGGGATTCCTGCCACCCCAATCGACGTCAGCAAGGCAACAAGCACAACCGTAAACTGCATGGTCAAACTCAACTCCAGACCATAGGCCTGAGCAATAAACAGCGCGGCAACGCATTCATACAACGCCGTACCATCCATATTCACTGTTGCCCCCAATGGCAGTACAAATGAACTGGTACGATTTGAGACACCCGCCTTCTTCTCAACACAATCCAGTGTTAGCGGAAGCGTGGCCGATGACGATGCGGTAGAAAATGCGGTGAGCAAGGCCGGTGACATGGCCTGATAATGGCGAACGGGGTTCACTCTGGCCAGAAAACGCAGCATTAATGGCAGCACGATAAACATATGTGCCAGTAAGGCCAACAAAACCGTAAGGAAGAATACTAGCAGCGGTTTGAAAACCTCCAGTCCCGTTCCAGCAACCACTTTGGCAACCAGAGCAAACACACCGATCGGGGCAAACTTCATTACCCATTCAGTGATTTTCATCATGACTTCAAACAGGCCCTGCCAAAAATTGTATTGTGCTTCAGCATAGGCTTCATTAATGCGTGTCATGAAATATCCAAACAGGATACTGAAGAAGATCAACCCCAGCATTTGACCATTCGCAGCGGCAGCAACAACATTAGTCGGCACCATGCTTAAAAAGACACCAGCAATATCACCCGTACCGCGCCCCATGACTTTTTCCTGAGCCAGAGAACCCTGCTCCGCAGACAAACCCAGCACATCACGTGCGGCCTGACCATCAATAATGCCGGGATTAAATAGATTAACGAAAAGCAACCCTGTCAGAATGGCCAGTAGACTGGTTGTCATATAAAACAGAACCGTCTTGGAACCGAGTCGCCCCAGTCCCTGTGTACCGCCGATGCCAGCGATACCGGTAATCAATGATGAAACAATCAACGGGACAATGATCATCTTCAGGGCATTGAGAAACAATGTCCCGATAAAATCAAATATAGCGTAGAAAGTAATACCGAATACGGTGACATCCGTACCGGTGATCGAACCAGCAACGACGGCCAGTCCAAGGGCAATAATAATCTGCCAGTGCAGTGCAAGTTTTGTCATGCTCTTCTCCAGTTATGCTTCATGCTTTCCTGGGATAGAGAGGAAAGTTTATTATTCTTCTGATTCTTTAGGCAGGTTAATTTTTATATCTGCGTGCTGTTTTAATTCTTTCAGCATTTGTGAATACATTTCATTGCCCTGCGCCTGCACAATACGCTGTTTACTCTTATTCAGTTCATCGGCATTATTTTTTATGTCAGGCTTTTTGACTTTATATAACCCCACTACCGCACCATTTCCATTGGCGAGCATTGTGCTAGACCAGCTTGCTTTATCATTAGCGGGTTTTGGAATCTTGAAGCTAAACCGACGTACAGCCGCATCAATTTTTTTCGCTTCAGCTGATTTATCGTCAGCTACATTGCGATTGACCCAAACTCGTTTCTGCCATTTCGCACCTTTGATCGCTGCTGCAACAGCAGAGGGTTTTTCCCCTGCGTTAAGTTTTTTCAATGCAAGCTGGGTGTTTTCACTAACCTGCTTTCTTGCAGTCTTATCTTTAAGGCGCGACTGAATCTTTGCTTTAACCTGTGCCAGTTTTTTCAGCTCGGCGGGTCGATGATCTTTAACTCGTAACACTAGTACATGTGTGTCAGTAAGTTCCAGCATTTCACTATTACGGCTATTTAAAAGCACATCGGCAGAAAATGCGGCTGCACTCACTTTATTGTTCGCAGCAATGCCTGCCCCGCCTCGGCGTGAAAACAGACTCGTTGACTTGATCGTTAAACCAAGTTGTTCAACAGCTGGTTGTAGTGAATCCGACTGTTCATAGGCAAGGTTGCTCAGCTGATCAACATCAGAATAAAAGGCCTGCTCTGCCTGTTGCATTTGCATCTCTTTTTTAATCTGACTGCGTACGTCTTTATAAGCTTGAGCCTGTTTTGCTTTAATTTCGTCAACTTTGATCAAGTGATAACCAAAACTTGAGCGAACAGGTTTACTTAACTGCCCCTTTTTTAATTCAAATGCAGTTTTCTCAAAGGCTTTATCCATTACTCCCAAACCGAAGAAACCAAGATCACCACCCTGCTTGGCTGAGCCTGGATCCTGTGAATGTTTTTTCGCCATTTCTGCAAATGACTGACCTGACTTAATCTTGCTACGAATATCTTCAATTTCTTTCAGCGCATCTTTCTCATTCTTTTTCTGATCAACCTTAATCAGAATATGACGCGCCTTTCTTTGTTCAGGGCTCTTTACATAATTCTGTATATTTGCATCATAGTACTTACGAACTTCTTCATCTGATACATCAAATTTTTTCGCTGCATCCTCAAGCTTTAACTCAACATATTCAACACTGACCAGCTCTTCGGTCATGAATTCATTTTTATTTGAGTTATAGTAACTTTCAACATCCTGCTTACTGGCCTGTGCTGTATTAAGATATTCATTTTTTGCAATCGTCAAGTAGGCAATTTCTCTTTGCTGCTTGTTGATCTGCTGATTGAGTTTGGCTTCACTGTCTGTGGCAAATTCAGTTTGTGTGATTCCAGCTTGCAAATATCGAGAGGCGATATCGCGCGAAACCTGTTGTTCAAATACCGCTTCTGACATCCCCTGTTGACGAATCAATGTTTTGTATCTTTCTGGATCAAATTTTTGATTTGCATCATGAAAGGCTTCAACATTTTTAAGTTCAGAAATAATACGGCTTGCAGCAACATTGAAGTTTTCGTCAGCAATGTATTGCGTCATTAACTCACGCATCACAAGCGTGTTCACAACTTCAGACTTAATCATTGAATCCTGAAACATATCGGCACGGTAATTTTTGCCAAGCAATTGTTCAAGCCGCGCGCGATAACGTTGCTGCTCAATACGAAATTCCTGTTCGCTGATTTCGACGCCATTGACACTGGCAACAAAGCTACTTGATGAACCTGATAGATAACTACTCAGGCCGAATAATGCGAAGGTGATGATAATGAGACCAACGATCGACCAGACGATAACGCCCTGTGCATGGTCACGAATTAGTTGCAGCATGTTTTCACAATCCAGGTGTTACATTAATTAACATTTATTATAAAAAAAGGGACGGGCTTGTTATAGCTCGTCCCTTTGTATTGGCGGACCGGACGGGACTCGAACCCGCGACCTCCGGCGTGACAGGCCGGCATTCTAACCAGCTGAACTACCGGTCCTAACTGGTGGGTGGTGAGGGGATCGAACCCCCGACCCTCGCCTTGTAAGGGCGATGCTCTCCCAGCTGAGCTAACCACCCGCTTCAAAGGCGCGCTAGTTTACGGCATCCTTAAGGGCTTTACCAGCCTTAAATCCAGGAACTTTTGAGGCTGGAATATTGATGGGTTCGCCAGTACGCGGGTTGCGGCCAGTACGGGCAGCTCTGTCCTTGACAGCAAACGTGCCAAATCCGACCAGGGCGACCTGATCACCACTTTTTAAGGTATCGGTAATTTGATTAATGACGGCTTCGACTGCGCGAGTCGCGTCTGCTTTAGAAATATCTGCTCCATTTGCCACGGCGTCTATGAGTTCTGCTTTATTCACTTGAGCTCCCCTTGATTGGTAGTAACTAAAATTCGCCGCTTTTGAATGCGGCCTGAAATTTTTTTTCAGGGCAACTTATACTATTCGAGTTACTGGCAGGTCAAGCGAGCATGACATAAAAATAAATCATTTTTAGCTTGACACAGGTATTTAAGATTTTTCTTATACATAAATAAGACCAGAAATTGAACAAATAGTGTGCTCAATTTCTGGTCATTTAGAATGTAAATCTTAATGTGTGCGAAGATTATCGCGTTTACCGACTTTAGTCTTTCCAGTTTTTGAAACAATTGCGGCAGCGGCCTTTTCAAGACCTTCTGGCATATATTGCAGAGCAACTTCAAGAACCTCATCGATCCATTGCACTGGGCGAATATCAAGATCAGCTTGAATGTTTTTAGGAATCTCCTTCAGATCACGTCGGTTTTCTTCAGGGATTAAGACTATTTTAATGCCGCCACGATGTGCGGCAAGGAGTTTTTCTTTTAAACCGCCAATCGGTAATACTTCACCACGTAAGGTAATTTCACCGGTCATTGCGACATCCGCTTTGACAGGAATATTAGTCAGAGCCGACACTATTGCCGTACACATGCCGATACCTGCACTGGGTCCATCTTTTGGAATTGCGCCTTCAGGAACATGAATATGAATGTCATTTTTTTCAAATACTTCATCATCTATGCCCAGCACTTCCGAGCGACTACGTACTACTGTAAGCGCCGCCTGAATCGATTCTTTCATGACATCGCCAAGTTGGCCTGTAATACTATGTTTGCCTTTGCCCTTCATCACGGCTGTTTCAATGGTCAGTAATTCACCACCCACTTCGGTCCACGCCAATCCAACAACCTGTCCGACCTGATCGTTTTCTTCTGCACGACCAAAGCGGAAACGCTGTACCCCAAGATATTTTTCCAGGTTCTTGGGGGTTACAGATAGTTTTTTATCACTGGGCTTCAGTAACACTTCTTTAACAACCTTACGGCAGATCTTGGCAATCTCGCGTTCAAGATTTCGCACACCCGCTTCACGTGTATAGTAACGAATGATGTCACGAATAGCCGCTTCAGAAATACTTAACTCATCTTTATGCAAACCATTGTTTTCGATCTGCTTACTGACGAGATATTGCTGGGCTATATTCACCTTTTCTTCTTCGGTATAGCCCGACAGACGAATTACTTCCATACGATCCAGCAATGGACCGGGAATATTCATTGAATTTGACGTTGCCACGAACATAACTTCAGAAAGGTCATAATCGACTTCGAGGTAATGATCATTGAAGGTATTGTTCTGTTCTGGATCCAGGACTTCCAGCAAAGCGGAGGCTGGATCACCACGGAAATCCATCGCCATTTTGTCGATTTCATCCAACAGGAACAATGGATTGCGTGTTCCGACCTTGGACAGGTTCTGGACAATCTTACCCGGCATCGAGCCAATATAGGTCCGACGATGTCCGCGGATTTCTGCTTCATCGCGCACACCACCCAGTGACATACGCATAAACTTACGATTTGTTGCCCGGGCTATGGATTTACCCAGTGAGGTTTTACCGACACCAGGAGGACCCACCAAACAAAGAATAGGACCTTTGAGTTTTTTTACGCGTTGCTGCACGGCCAGATATTCAAGGATGCGTTCTTTAACTTTTTCAAGGCCATAATGATCTGCTTCCAGCACTTCTTCAGCCATGGCCAGATCATTACGTACCTTACTGCGTTTTTTCCACGGCACGCCCACCAGCCAGTCAAGATAATTGCGCACAACAGTCGCTTCCGCCGACATTGGCGACATCATCTTTAATTTATTTAGTTCTGCTTTGGCCTTGGTCTTGGCTTCTTTTGACATCCCTGCCTTTTCAATTTTCTGTTCCAGCTCATCCATTTCATTCGGGACATCATCCATGTCACCTAATTCTTTCTGAATAGCCTTCATTTGTTCGTTCAGGTAATACTCGCGCTGACTTTTTTCCATCTGTCGTTTAACGCGACCACGAATTTTTTTCTCAACATTAAGCAAATCAATTTCTGATTCCATAATCGCCATAAGTTGTTCAAAACGATCACGTATAGACTCGATTTCCAGAATATTCTGTTTCTCGTCAATCTTAAGCGACATATGCGCCGCAATGGTGTCGACCAGGCGACTCGGATCTTCGATGCTCGACAACGAGGTTAGAATCTCAGGCGGTACTTTTTTGTTCAACTTGACGTATTGATCAAACTGAGTTGTTAATGAACGTAATAAAACCTCTGCCTCACGCTCATCAATCGCCTGTTTTTCTTCAACATTCACAACCTGAGCAGAAAAGAAATCATCTTCACTGATAAAATGGACAATACGCGCACGTCGACTGCCTTCGACCAGTACCTTCACGGTGCCATCAGGAAGTTTTAACAACTGTAGAATGCTGGAAACGGTGCCAAGACGGTAAACATCTTCAGGCTGTGGATCATCTTCGGCCGCACTTTTTTGCGCGACCAGGAGAATCTGCTTGTCATTTTCCATCGCAGACTCAAGAGCCTTGATTGATTTTTCACGGCCAACAAAAAGGGGAATAACCATGTGGGGATAGACCACGACATCACGTAATGGTAATACGGGGATGGTTGTTAATTGGTCGTCAATCACTTGGGACATATAATCTCTCGCAGGTTATGGTTGATACGGTCGAGCTTAGTTTGTCTTGGGGACACACGATTCCAATTTCAACCAGCGCCTCATCGAAATGAGGAAAAAACCTGCCAGACGTGCGCCAAGTGTTCTGTCGTTCAGGTATTACTCGTCTGAAGATGCTGCACGTGGCTCAGTGCCTTCAAACAACAACAGTGGTTTACCTTCGTCTTCTATGACGGATTCGTCAATAACGACTTTCTCCAGATTTTCCATTGATGGGAGATCGTACATGGTATCCAGTAACACGTATTCTAAAATAGAGCGTAGACCACGTGCGCCAGTTTTGCGCTCCATTGCCTTGCGTGCAACGGCGAGTAAGGCATCCTGGCGGAATTCCAGTTCTGTGCCTTCCATGTCGAACATTTTTTGATATTGCTTGGTGAGAGCATTTTTTGGTTCGGTCAAAATCTGTACCAGTGCTTCTTCATCCAGTTCGCTTAAGGTCGCAACAACGGGTAAACGACCCACAAATTCTGGAATCAGACCATATTTGATCAAATCTTCAGGTTCAACTGAGTGCAGTACATCACTCAAGCTCTTCTGATCATTTTTACTCTTAACCTCTGCACCGAAGCCGATACCACCCTTCTCTGATCGGTCACGAATAATGCGATCCAGACCCGCAAAGGCACCGCCACAGATGAACAGAATATTGCCTGTATCAACTTGCAGAAATTCCTGTTGGGGATGTTTACGTCCACCCTGAGGAGGAACCGACGCTACTGTACCTTCAATGAGTTTCAGCAAGGCCTGTTGTACACCCTCGCCTGAAACATCACGAGTGATAGATGGGTTATCAGATTTGCGTGAAATTTTGTCAATTTCGTCGATATAAACAATACCGGTCTGCGCCTTTTCAACATCATAGTCACATTTTTGCAGTAGCTTCTGAATGATGTTTTCAACATCTTCACCCACATAACCAGCTTCAGTCAGTGTGGTGGCATCGGCGATTGTAAATGGAACATTTAACAGGCGCGCCAGAGTCTCTGCCAGCAGGGTTTTACCGCTACCGGTTGGCCCGATGAGCAGTATATTACTTTTTGCCAGCTCAACTTCGTCTTTCTTAGACGTGGTTTCTAGTCGTTTGTAGTGGTTATAAACCGCTACAGATAGAACCTTCTTGGCTCTTACCTGGCCTATCACATATTCATCAAGAATCAGATTGATTTCATGTGGAGTGGGTAGTTTGCTGCCTGAGACAGAGGAAGATTGTTCCTGAACTTCTTCGCGAATAATGTCATTACAGAGTTCAACACACTCGTCGCAGATGAACACGGATGGACCAGCAATCAGCTTACGTACTTCGTGCTGACTTTTGCCACAGAACGAGCAATACAGCAATTTGCCATTCTCGCCTGATGTGTTTTTATCATCGCTCATTTTCTACCTCGTCTCCATCTGGAGCTTCTTACAACTAACATTGCACATATTTTAGTGATGATGCAAGTCTAAATTTGTATCTGTAAATAAACAGTAACCCGTTAAATTTTAAGTTACTTTTTCTTTGTTGCTTCACCAATTCGTTCGTTCATTACTTCATCAATCAATCCATATTTGACAGATTCTTCAGCACTAAGGAAAAAGTCTCTGTCTGTATCATTCTGAATCTGATCCATGGGTTTGCCTGTATGTTTGGCCAGAATCTGATTCAATCGTTCCCTTGTATCCAGTATTTCTTTGGCGTGGATCTCAATATCCGTGGCCTGTCCCTGTACACCAGCCAGGGGCTGATGAATCATTGTTCTCGAATGTGGCAGGCAGTAGCGTTTGCCTGCTGCGCCACCAGCCAGGAGTACTGCCCCCATACTAGCGGCCTGGCCGATACACATTGTGCTCACGTCTGGCTTGATGAACTGCATGGTGTCGTAAATCGACAGACCTGCAGTGACCGAGCCACCCGGAGAATTTATATATAAGTGTATATCCTTATCCGGGTTTTCAGATTCCAGAAATAGCAACTGCGCTACCACCAGATTCGCCATATGGTCTTCAACCTGCCCCACCATGAATATAACTCTTTCCTTTAATAGTCGGGAATAGATGTCATATGCACGTTCGCCTCGCGAGGTCTGTTCGACCACCATCGGTACCATCTGACTGGTGATATCCAAACCTGTGTTATTATTTTTTCTATCGGTCACAGTTTTTTTTCCTTTAAGGCCAAAACCCGGTTAACGCCTTACTTTTTTTCCGGGTACATAAGTTCAGCAAATGTATAATTTTTAGTTTCTTGTTGTGCCTGTTGTTGTACCCAATCTACCAGTTGTTCTTCTAACACCATAGATTCGACCTCATTCAGACGCTGTTTGTCACCGTAGTACCATTTCACAACCTCATCAGGTTTTTCATAGCTACTGGCAACAGTATCAATATAGTTCTTAACTTTAGCGGCGTCAGCCTCAAGACCTTGATCTTTTACAATCTCTGCCATAATCAGGCCTAGGGCAACCCGCCGTTGTGCCTGCTCGTTGAACATAGAGGGTTCAAGGGTAATTTGATCGGGTTTCATGCCCTGACTTAACAAATTATTGCTCATTTGCTTCATTAAGTTCTGTGATTCACTTTCAATAAGTGCTGCTGGTACCTCAATTTTGTTGGCATCGAGCAACTTATCCATTACTTCCTGTTTGGTTTTATTTTTAATAATGGCATCAAGCTCTCTTTGCATGTTTGCCTTTACTTCTTCACGCATTTTGTCCATATCGCCATCTGCCACACCTAGTCGTTTGGCAAATTCAGCATCAATTTCAGGCAAGGCTGCCGATTCAATTTTGGTCACTTTTATATCAAAGTGGACGTCTTTACCGGCTAATTCTTTTGCGTGGTAATCTTCTGGAAAACTCAGATCCAGGCCGCGCTCTTCATCCATGGTTACGCCAACAAGCCCGTCTTCAAAGCCTTTGATCATGCGCCCTTTGCCGAGTTCTACGGCCATGCCCTTACCTTCACCGCCTTCAAAAGCTTCACCATCAATTATGCCTTTAAAATCAATCGTCACTTTATCGCCATCGCCCGCGGCCTCACTTGAGTCTTTCCAGCTCACCTGTTGCTGGCGAATGGTTTCAATCATGCCATCGATATCTGCATCACTAATTTCACAGTTGGGTATTTCAATCTTCTGGCCCGACATATCGGCGATCTTAATATCCGGGTACACATCGAAAGTAGCGGTATATTCCAGACCTTTACCTGCTTCGTCATTTTCAGTATTAATGGAAGGAGAGCTCGCTGGACGGAGTTTTTCCTTGGTAACGGCTTCATAGAATGACGACTGAATCACCTCGCCAAGGACCTCCTGGCGAACCTGTTGGCCATAATGCTGCTTAACCACCTTCATGGGCACCTTACCGGCTCTGAAACCCTTAATCTTTGCGGTGCGTGTGAGACTTTGCAGGCGTGTCGCGACAACCTTTTCGATAGTCTCTTCAGGGACGGCGACCTTTAATGTGCGCTGCAGGCCAGCCGCAGACTCAACAGAAACTTGCATGTTATACCTCGATATCCAAATAAATTAGTAATTTCAACCAGTTAAAACTGGTGCGAAAGGAGAGACTCGAACTCTCACGGGTCGCCCCACTGGAACCTAAATCCAGCGCGTCTACCAATTCCGCCACTTTCGCAATTTAACTCTTTCCTGGGATATTCATCCCGGCTGTGCAGTTTCCTTAGTATTCACCTTAAGAATCTCTAAACTCGCAAGGCTCGTTAAGAGTTTCTAAATACCAATTCCGCCACTTTCGCAATTTAACTCTTTCCCGGGATAACCATCCCGGTTGTGCAGTTTCCTCAGTATTCACCTTAAGAATCTCTAAACTCGCAAGGCTCGTTAAGAGTTTCTAAATACCAATTCCGCCACTTTCGCAATATTAACAGAACATTATACAGTCTGTATTGGGTGAGGTGTAAGCTAAATACCCGACAAATTCTATCGGATTCTATTCTCGATGAGAAATATTATATTTCCCCAACCCAAATTTTTTGTTCTGTCTCAACAGATCACCATATTTTGGGCTCGCAGCAGTGCTAAAAAAACCCGTCGAGTTTTCTGTTCGACGGGTTATTCGTCTGGTGGGCCGTGTAGGACTCGAACCTACGACCAAGTGATTAAGAGTCACCTGCTCTACCAACTGAGCTAACGGCCCGGAGCGGGTGATAGTGAACCACAGGCCCATGTTTTTTTCAATCATCCTTAAGCTACGGCAACAAAACTGGAAACAAGTTGCTCTTTCGCTGTTCTGGTCATTTTTTTTATTTCAGACTCTCGCTGACAGGCTTCAGAACGGCTACCGCACTCCTCCTGATAGACCATTTCTACGGGTCGTCGCGCGCGCGTATAGCGCGCGCCAAGTTTGTTATCGACATTGTGTTCCTGCAAACGGCGTTGCGGTTCAGTTGTGACGCCTGCGTAGAGTGAATTATCAGCACAACGAAGTATGTAGACGTACCACACAGGCTTATGATGCCTCGCTTGTCTGGCTAAACGCGAGCTCAGCGGGCATTGTGCTGATAATCTTGTTGATGAGTTGGGCACATTGCTTGTCTGTATAGGGCCTGCACTCTACTGCGCCCCAAACCGGTTTGGGCCAGGCGACATCAGTTTTGTATCTTACGATATGATGCACATGCAGTTGAGGCACAACATTTCCCAGCGCTCCAATGTTTAATTTATCACCTTTGAAGATTTGCATAATGTGACGACTGAAATAATCTGATTCCTGCCACAACAATTGTTGATCCGTTTGATCTAACTGATAAATCTCGCTGATGTTTTCTCTTGCAGGTACCAGAATAAACCAGGGATAGTTTGCATCCAGCATCAGCAGTAATCGGCAAAGTCGAAACTGGCCTAATTCGAGACAGTCCTGTGCCAAGGTGGGATGTAAGCGAAACATACTACTCCAGCTAAATTTTGATTATGTTGTTTTATACATTATTCGCTGTCGCAACAACAGGCAATAACGATCAAAATTCAGCTTAAGGAAAATTTACTCATGCTTTTGATCACAGCCTCAGGTCGCAGAGGTTTAACCAGATAGGCCACTGCCCCATGTGCAAAGGCAAACTCTATTTTTTCTTTTGTTACCTGTGCCCCCAGCATAATAACTGAGAAACCCGGATGTTTAGATTTGATCTGATTTAATATTACCTCAAGCTCCAGACTCTCCATATCTTCATCAAGAAACACAATACCCACTTTATGCTTACGCATCAATTCTAGTCCCTGGGTGAGATCGCTTGTCATCCCTAACAGACGGAAACGCTTCTCGCGCAAGACAGGAACCAGTACATCACTGTCTGATTCATCGCTCAGGAGCATCAGGGCTTTACGACGATCGGGATCAATAATTTTCCGAGTTCGCACATCATATTCTTTGGTATTGGACACAAATATTTACCTGCTCGGAATACTTGATCAGCATTTATCTATGGAGGGTTAGGACAATTATCGGGCAACTGCTATATTCCTTTAAGTTATGAAGAAATCTTTATCAATAAAACCTGACTTCTCGTCTTGATATGGTCTCCGGTTCTCCACTAACATAGCGCCCCTTTCAGAGCTCCACATCATAGAGGTAGTTTGTGCAAGAATTTATTCCCGGCCAGCGCTGGATCAGCGAAAGCGAATTACAAATGGGACTGGGTACGGTCTTAAGTGTTGATCACCGTACCGTCACGATTGTATTTCTGGCAACGGGTGAAACTCGAATCTATGCGCGCGCGAACTCACCGCTGAATCGCGTGGTATTTGCTGCTGGCGATAAAGTTAAAACGCACGACGGCTGGAGCCTGACCATTACCGAGATTAAAGAAGCAGATGGTCTGCTTTCCTATCAGGGTATTAAAGACGATGGTACAAATACGCAAATTGATGAAGGGCAGCTTGATAATTTTATTCAGCTGAATCGCCCCATCGATCGTCTGTTAACCGGGCAGATCGATAAATCCAAATGGTTTGCACTCAGATACCAGACTCGCACCCACATGAATCGGCTGGCCCATTCTGATCTACGGGGATTAACAGGTGCCCGTACCAGTTTGATTCCACATCAGATGTATATTGCCCATGAGGTCGCAAACCGTTTTGCACCACGTGTACTACTGGCCGATGAAGTGGGGCTGGGTAAAACAATCGAAGCCGGTCTCATTTTGCATCAACAACTTCAAACTGAGCGTGCACGTCGTGTTCTGATTGTTGTGCCAGAAAGTCTCATGCACCAGTGGCTAGTCGAAATGCTGCGTCGCTTTAATCTTTTCTTCAGCATCTTTGATGAAGAACGCTGTCAGTCGATCGAACAGGAAAGCGAAACTTCGGTTAACCCCTTTCATGCCGAACAACTGGTCTTATGCAAGCTCGAATTTTTTCTTGATCATCCTGAGCGTGTCCGTCAATGCGCTGAAGGTGAATGGGATTTACTCGTGGTCGATGAAGCGCATCATTTGCAGTGGTCACCTGAGCATGCCAGCTCTGAATATCAGATCATTGAGTATCTTGCTAGCCGAACCAAAGGTCTGCTGCTGTTAACGGCGACGCCTGAACAACTGGGTAAGGAAAGTCATTTTGCCCGCTTACGTTTACTTGATCCTGACAGGTTTCCTGATTACGCGTCATTTCTTGAAGAAGAAAAGCATTATGAGCCCGTGGCCAAAGCGGTTGAAGAACTACTTGCCGATCAGAGCTTATCGAAACAGACCGTTGACGTTTTGCAAAGCACCATTAGTGAAGGTGACAATCAGGCCTTACTGGATACTTTAAAATCAGACAGTGCAGATAAAACTGCACGACTAGAACTGGTTGAACATCTACTTGATCGTCATGGTACTGGACGCGTTCTGTATCGCAATACGCGCATGGCCGTAAAAGGTTTTCCTGATCGGCAGGCTCATCTCGTTGCGCTTGAAAATCCAGCCGCATATAAAACCTGTTTACAGAATTTTGAATCGACCACAAGAGAAGAACCACAGTTATTACTCTGCCCAGAATTGCTATATATGGCTGATGAACAGAATGCATCACAACACTGGACCGAGATTGATCCACGGGTAAACTGGTTAACCGAAAAACTGAAAGAATTAAAGCCCGCCAAAGTCCTGGTCATTGCCGCTAGCGCCGATACAGCACTGGATCTCGAACAGGTTTTACGTACACGCTCTGGAATTCATGCTGCAGTGTTCCATGAAGGTCTGAGTATTGTTGAACGTGATCGTGCCGCAGCATTTTTCGCGGATATGGAATACGGTAGCCAGGTACTGATCTGTTCTGAAATTGGTAGTGAGGGACGCAATTTTCAATTTGCGCATCATCTGGTTTTGTTTGATCTACCTTTAAACCCAGATCTACTTGAACAACGTATTGGTCGCCTTGATCGTATTGGTCAGACCGAGACCATACAACTGCATATCCCCTATCTCGACAACAGTGCGCAGGCGATAATGGCGCACTGGTATCATGAAGGATTAAATGCCTTTGAACATACCTGTCCTGCGGGCCATAGTGTTTATGTACAACTCAATGCGGAACTGGTCACCGCACTGCATAACAGTGATAGCAAACCAGGAGCACTCATCGAACAAACAAGCAAACTTCATCATGAGTTGAATGAGGCATTGCACAAAGGACGTGATCAGTTACTGGAGTACAACTCCTGTCGACCTGTTATTGCCAATGAACTTTGTCAGCGTGCAATGAAACAGGATTCAGCCACAGAACTTGCCATTTATCTTGAATCCATTTTTGATTGCTTTGATATTGAAAGTGAACCGGGTCATGAAAACAGTCTGGTCATCCGGCCGGGCAACCACATGCAGGGTAACTTTCCTGGTCTGGCTGAAGATGGCATGACCATCACCTACTCCAGAGATACCGCACTGTCGTTTGAAGACATGCATTTTATGACCTGGGAGCATCCATTTACTCAGGGTGCGATTGATATGGTGCTTAATAATGAGCAGGGCAATACGGCCCTCACTGCGATTAAAACCAGCAAGTTTGAGCCCGGCACATTATTGCTGGAATGTTTTTATCTGTTGGAAGCCTCAAACACCGAAGACCTGCAGACCAGTCGTTATTTACCACCGACAACGATTCGTATCCTGATTGATGAAAGTGGTTCCAATCAGACCAACACCCTCACCCATGAAGCGATTAATTCGGCCAGCATTCATGTGAATAGTGAGACAGCGAAAAAAGTCGTGCGCGCACAAACAGATCAGCTAAGAACGCTCAGCAGCAAAAGTGAACAAATCGCAAATCAAGTTGCGCCAGAAGTTTTGACTAAAGCGCATCAACAAACACGCCAGTCTCTGGAAAAAGAAATCAGTCGACTGAAAGCATTGAAACAGGTTAACCCAAATGTCCGCGCTGAGGAAATTGAGTATTTTGAACAACAATGGAAAATGTTAGACAGCATGCTTGACTCAACCAATCTACGACTGGATGCCATACGTGTGGTGGTAACGACTTAATAATGCGGTGGCGGTTTCTCTTCGGACAGAGGAATCACCGTTGAGCTGTTGATTTCTTCGATTTTATTCTTGAGTCGATCCATTTCATGACGCACATTATCGATCTCGTTGCGTAATTCAATAATTACATCATTTAATTCCTGAATCGTATGTTCCTGAAAGGCCAGCTGGCTTTCAAGTTCGGCAACGCGTTCTTCCATCTTGAGCACCTCGAATTAGTTAGCCGTTTCAAATCTTAAAATTCATAATAACATAGTCGCAATCTTGATTAAGACTGTTTTACCCAATGCAAGATTCGATTATTTGCTGGCATCGCATAATCATTTTCCAGTTTAAGCCCGACTTTATTCGCCAGTTGATCAATCGCTTCAAAATCACGCACACCACTTTTTGCATCGCGCTGCTTTAACCAGACATCAAAGCGTGCATTACTCTCACTGGTAAACTGGCCGTTGTAATTAAATGGGCCATAAACAAGCAAACTACCACCGGACTGAAGTACCTGACCTATACCAGAAAAAAATGCCTCAACTTCTGACCAGCCCATGATGTGCAAGCTGTTTGCAGAAAAGACTACATCATAATGTTCTTGTGGCCACTGTTGTTGAGTTACATTTAACTCAATCGGCGCAAGAATATTTTCTGCCGAAGACTCATCCAGCCACATCTGAATACCGGATAGATTTTCTTTTACATCACTGGGTTGCCAGATGAGCTCAGCTAATTCAGGTGCAAAATAGACAGCGTGTTGGCCCGTACCTGAACCAATTTCTAGCAGGCGTTTGTATTGAATAAGAATTGGTTTGATGACCGAAAGAATTGGCTCACAATTCTGAACGCAGGATTCTGAATAAGGCTTGTTGGCTGTTAACATTGACAACACTACTCAATTTTCACGCGCGCATCTTCGAGTAGTATCTCGTAGACATAGCCATGACCTATATTCTGATCTAACCTGACCTTTCCACTTACCAGAACCACATCACCTTTCTTTGCCTTACTCATAGTGGTCACAGCCAGATTCCTGGCATCACTGCCATCCTGGATATGGAGCCAGTTTTTACCCAGAATATTCGGACTATATTTTACTACCTTGCCACGCACGCTGACGTTTTTCCCGGCCAGTTTCTGCTTCTGCAGGAAAATCTCTGTGATTGTCTTTCCATTGAGTGCTTTTTTGATACCGGTGATTTTTTGTTGTTGGGTTTTCATTCCTGCATGGGGAGAAGGTATTCCACCACTGTGGGGGGTAGCATGCTTTGTGGCCGACTCAGACTTATCCGTTATAATTTTGTTGACGAAGTAGATAACTTCAAAGTCTCGTTTCAAGGCCTTACTGTGAAAATTCTTAAAGGGCATCCCGGTATTAAATGCCACCATGTCGCCTTTCTTAAGTAAAGTTTTTGGACCTGCTGCCCAATATTCTTTTTTGTCCGCAACAATATGGACATAGGTATAATTACCTGCATCTATTGTTTCCAGTACTTTGCCATACAGTCTGGTTGGTTGAGCAGGGTTTGTATCGTCTGCATGAATATGCGTCACCAGTAACATCGTACTAAGGAGATAAGCAATTGCATATTTGAATAATTTTTTCACAAATGACTCCGGGAT
>JAOULB010000006.1 GCA_029882235.1 Gammaproteobacteria bacterium
AACGACACCGGCAGCAGGCCTTGAAATTCCTTTTCCCGTCCCAATCTCTTGACTCTAATGCGATGCCCGCTATTATTAGCACTCATTGAAGGTGAGTGCTAAAAGGGCGCTCGAATTTGACGACCGGGCCAGGTTCGCTTGCTGGTCTTACTAACTGAATTTATTAATCTTTTTAGGAGAGGAATGTATGAAAATCCGTCCATTACATGATCGTGTTGTTGTCCGTCGTAAGGAAGAAGAGCGGACCAGCGCCGGTGGTATTGTAATTCCTGATTCGGCGACAGAAAAACCAGCACAAGGTGAAGTCATCGCTGTGGGTAAGGGTAAGGTCACCGATTCTGGTGAAGTGCGCCCCCTCGATGTAAAGACTGGTGACATCGTATTGTTTGGCAAATTCGCGCATTTCACTGAAGTGAAAGTAGACGGCGAAGAACTGCTGGTGATGAAAGAAGAAGACATCATGGGCGTTGTTGAATAAACAACGGTTAGTGCAATACAGCTAACGAATGAATTTATTTATGAGGAATTAATCAATGAGTGCAAAAGAAGTCAATTTTGGTAGTGACGCCCGTACCCGTATGCTGAACGGCGTGAACATTCTGGCCAATGCAGTAAAAGTTACCCTGGGCCCTAAAGGTCGTAATGTTGTTCTGGACAAGAGCTTTGGTGCGCCAACCATCACTAAAGATGGTGTTTCAGTCGCGAAAGAAATCGAACTGAAAGACAAGTTTGAAAACATGGGCGCACAGATGGTGAAAGAAGTGTCTAGCCATACATCGGATATCGCCGGTGACGGTACAACCACTGCGACTGTTCTGGCTCAGTCTATTGTGACTGAAGGCATGAAGGCCGTTGCTGCTGGTATGAACCCAATGGATCTGAAACGTGGTATCGACAAAGCTGTTATCGCCACTGTTGAAGAACTGAAAAAAATGTCCAAGCCCTGTACTGATGACAAGGCCATCGCACAGGTTGGTACCATCTCAGCGAACTCTGATGACTCTATCGGTAACATCATTGCCGAGGCCATGGGCAAAGTCGGTAAAGAAGGTGTTATCACTGTTGAAGAAGGCAGCGGTCTGGAAAATGAACTGGACGTGGTTGAAGGTATGCAGTTTGACCGTGGTTACCTGTCTCCTTACTTTGTTAACAATCAGGCCAGCATGTCTGCTGATCTGGAAGATCCTTATGTGCTGTTATACGACAAAAAAATCAGCAACATCCGTGACCTGCTTCCAGTACTGGAAGGCGTTGCCAAATCCGGTAAACCTCTGCTGATTATTGCAGAAGAAGTTGAAGGCGAAGCGCTGGCTACTCTGGTTGTAAACAACATCCGCGGTATCGTTAAAGTGGCTGCTGTTAAAGCACCAGGTTTCGGTGACCGTCGTAAAGCCATGTTGCAGGACATCGCGATTCTGACTGGTGGTACTGTGATTTCTGAAGAAGTAGGTTTATCGCTTGAAAAAGCGACTCTGGATGATCTGGGCTCTGCCAAGAAGATTCAGATTACTAAAGAAGAAACAACCGTTATCGATGGTGCCGGTAAGTCAAAAGAAATCGAAGACCGCGTTAACCAGATTCGTGCCATGATCGAAGAAGCGACTTCAGACTACGATAAAGAAAAACTGCAGGAACGTGTTGCCAAGCTGGCCGGTGGTGTTGCCGTGATTAAAGTCGGTGCCGCGACTGAAGTTGAAATGAAAGAAAAGAAAGCCCGTGTTGAAGATGCGCTGCATGCGACTCGTGCTGCTGTAGAAGAAGGCGTGGTACCTGGTGGTGGTGTTGCACTGGTTCGTGCTCTGCAGGCCATCAAAGATCTGAAAGGTGACAACCATGATCAGGACGTCGGTATCAACATTGCCCGTCGTGCCATGGAAGAACCTCTTCGCCAGATCGTATCAAACGCCGGTGATGAGCCATCAGTGGTTATTAACAAGGTTGTAGAAGGTAAAGACAACTTTGGTTACAACGCTGCCAATGGTGAATACGGCGATATGATCAAGTTCGGTATTCTTGACCCTACTAAAGTAACGCGTACTGCTTTGCAGAACGCATCCTCTGTTGCGGGTCTGATGATCACAACTGAAGCCATGGTTGCTGATATCCCTGATGAAGGTGGTTCTGCACCTGATATGGGTGGTATGGGTGGTATGGGTGGTATGGGCGGAATGGGCGGCATGATGTAATCCTGAACCTTCGGCACGAAGGTTAGGGTTTGCGCATTGAACCTCAAAGAGGTTTTCTGTGCACAGCCTACCCAATCTACCAACTAAAAACCCCCGCTAGTAATAGCGGGGGTTTTTTGTATATATCTACGCCACTCTCGCACATCCATGTGTTTCGTGGCATAAGACCATCCATGGTCAAAACTGCGCTGCTCGCTTGAATACGCCTTACCCTGCCACAAGAGTCCAACCCTGAACAGGTAGTATAAAAACCTCGCCAATTCGGCGGGTTTTTTTTATGTCTGATGCATAATTATTACTGTTGGAGTTGAGCTTGTTACAACGCAGAGAGGGCTTCTCATGTGTGAGATTGAAGAAAGCACTTTTGTCAATAATTACAAAATATCAGGAACTTTTGATCAGAAATTTAAAATATGACCAATTTGTAGTTTGCTGTAACTTAATTGTAATCTTTATGAACATATTATACCCATGATATTTTTAACTCAGTCAGGGTAACTTCATTATGTTTTCATGGGCTTGTCAAATAAAAAACACATCAATCAGATTTACGTTAGTCATTGTTATGTTTTTAAATTCTGGTTCTTATTCTTTTGCTAGTGATGATAATTTGCTTCGGGGACGAGCAACTCTTGGTTATTCATCTTATACACTTTCATTTACAGGTTCTTCCTTACCAACGAGTGATGTTAATAGTACCTATATGTTTTTCGGTGCGGGGGCGACATTCGCTACTGGAAAAATATATTTTGATGCTGCATTTAATAGCAGTATGAATGCGACTCACGACTGGAGTGGGTTTAATGGTGATTTTGAGCGTTTCGATATGGCATTTACCGGCGGTTATCTGTTGAGTCAGGGATGGTCAGTATTTGGTGGTTTTAAGACAGGGGAATCAATTTTCTACCAGGATAGCTTGCCGGGTTATCGATTAACATTTGAGGCCTTTGGTCCGTTTGTTGGTGGCAGTAAAGTTATCCATCTAGATCAGTCCTCATCTGTTTCTTTAAGTGCAGCATTAGCGATTATGACAGGAGATATATTTGATAATTTTTCGCTTAATGATTCTGGTAATACGTATGGTCTTAGTGTTTCTGCTTCCTACAATCTGCCACTTGGTGATAATCAGGGTTTAAAGGCACGGGCAAATTATCATTCTTACAGCTTTAGTGATTTTTCTACAGTGGTAGATGTGGATGAATCAATATTATCTGTTGAAGCAAGTTATTACATGAATTTCTGATGTTTTAAAGTAAGCGTGTTTTTGTCGAGAAAATATTCCAGGAGATGAAATTGGGCGACATACCTGGCTATCGAATTATGAACGAGTTAGGCCGAGGCGGCATGGCTCGTGTTTATCTTGCATTGCACGAAGGTCTGGATAGACTTGTTGCAGTCAAGGTTCTGTGTCCGAATCTTGCCGCCGATAGTTCCTTTAGTGAACGCTTTGTTCGAGAGGCGCGTATCGTTGCGAGTCTTAATCATCCAAATATTATTACTGTATATGATGTTGGTGTTCATGAAAATCGCCATTATATTGCAATGGAATATCTTCCTGGGGAAACGTTAAAAAGCAAAATAAGGCAGAAAATGAACCCAGAGAAAGCACTTCGTTATATGAAGCAGATGTCGCTGGGTTTAAAGGCGGCGCATGACAAAGGATTTATACATCGCGATATCAAACCGGCAAATATACTTTTTCGTGAAAATGGCTCACCCGTCATTACCGATTTTGGCGTTGCACGTGCAGAAAAGTCTGATACCCAAATGACTCAGGCGGGTACGATCATTGGGACACCGCACTATATGAGTCCAGAACAGGCGCAAGGTTTACCGTTAAAGGCTAATTCAGACTTATACAGTTTAGGTGTGGTGTTTTATGAAATGCTGATTGGTGAGGTTCCATATAAATCAGACTCAATGGTAGCGATTATCTATAAACATGTGCATGAACCAATACCGATATTGCCTGATCAGCTAAGTATATATCAAAAAATTATCAATAAATTGCTCGCAAAAACCGTACATGATCGCTATCAGGATGCAGGTGAAATAGTTCGTGATATTGAGGCAGTAGAATTTAATAGTAAACCAGAATTCGCAACGAGAATAATGCCAAATAGAGCAGCCGCTAACACTCATGAGCTTGCGCAGATATTTTCTCGTTGGAAAAAGATAGCGGAAGTAAATCTTATTTCAGTTAATCAGTGGGTGAATCAAAACTGGAAAAAAACTGAATCAAAAAATAACAGGTCTATCATCTTCGCGGGGGCTGCATTTGTTGCGGCATTTTTTGTTGTAATAAATATTGTTTTTACAATTAATAAAATTGACGATGCGAATACAGAGAAAAAAACACCTAGCAAGTTTGAAATATTCTCAGAGACTGAACAGATAGTCGACAACGATAATTATGAACCTTTATATAAAAATGGATATGAAGATAGGCAGATTCTTGATGAGAAAAATGCTTCTGATGTAAATGAACAAGAGCTGCACAAAAATGAACAACATGAGCAGGAAAGACTGGCATTAATAAATAAAGAGCGAGAAGAAAAGCTTGACCTTGAGTTAAGAGAAAAGGAGAAAATTAAGGCGTTAAATAAAGAGAAAATTAAAAGGCTGATATTTAATGCAGAAGCGCATATAAATACTAATAGATTAAACGAAGCCTATTTGAACTATAAAAAAGTCATATCAATAGATGCAAAAAATACAGATGCGAATACAGGTATTAAACGCGTGGCTGAAAAATATCTAAACCTGGCTGTCGCCAGGGCAAACACAAACCAGTTTAGTAAAGCCAGGGCGTACTTAAATAAAGCTAATACAATATCTCCTCATCATCCGCAATATCTCGCTACCCGGCAGAAAATTTCAAATCTTAGAAGCAGATATCAAAGACAACAGGAAGAAAAACAGGCCGTCGAACTAGAACAGAAACGAAGAAAGACGGACAAAGCCGAGCCAGAGAACTCATCGCTTCAGCGACGCACATTTGGTGGCTTCTGAAATTTATATTAAGTCATTTTTTGTATGCTAATTGTAACTCTTTATATGATATTTTGAGTTGGTGTCATAAAACGTGATCTATTGCTCCTTCTCTATATCACGTTGGATAGCGGCCGTAAGGCCGCTGTTTTTTTTTGCTGCGCGTAAAAGTTGTAGTTTAGGGTAGAATTTTTGCAGAAAAATTCGTGAGTATTTTATGTGTAACTTATCTGTAACTTTCCACTAGTTAAAATATGATGGTTTTGAATGATTCGTGTCTTTAGATTTAATCTAAATGTTGAACAATAATTAACCAATTTTGAACATTTCAGGTTAAAATACTCCGGTAAACAAAGAAGGTCTATTGGAGATAAGACCTCGTGGCGACGCAATATAGTCACAATCAGGGACTGGGGAAATGGATACATACTTATATACAAGAAGCCGAAGAGTACTGGCTCTACTTCTAACATATTGTCTTGGGACATGGGCAGCCTTTGCCGAGGTGGTACTGGATGGGTCCTTGGCCCCTTGTCCACGATCATGCGAGCTTGCAGGGCCTGATTACCTCATCGACCCTCGCTACGGCACAACCAATGGGACGAACCTGTTTCATAGCTTTCGTGACTTTAATATTAATCTGTCAGAATCAGCGACATTCATTGGACCAGATAGAGTCGACAATATTTTTGCCCGTGTAACAGGCGGGAATTCCTCTTTCATTAATGGAACATTGGGCGTCAAAAGTAATGATCCCAGTGTAAATCTCTGGTTTATAAATCCTGCAGGGATTATGTTTGGTGCAGGAGCACGTCTTGATATCAGTGGGTCATTCTATGCGACTACAGCAGATTACCTGGTGTTTGGAAAAGATGGTCGTTTTGATGCCTCAAATCCGCGCGATACCGTGTTATCAGTTTCAACTCCTTCGGCCTTTGGATTTCTAGATAGTAATATTGCTTCTATCTCTGTTCAACAAGGTGGTTCTTTAAGTGTGCCTGTCGGTGAAACAATCTCATTTGTCGCTGGAGACATAAATTTAACCGGACAAGGTCATATGGTTTCCAATCTGGTTTTGCTTGGAAATAGTATAGATATGTTTGATTTCTCCAATGTACCTGCAGTCCTAAACGCATCAAGTGGTAAAATTGATTTAATTAGTCTGGCTTCGGCAGGTGAGGTTTCAATAACAGACACAGGCTATGACTTGAGCACCATTGATCAGCTTGGTGATATATCAATGGATTATGGCGCCGTTATTTCTACACAGGGTGATCCCGGGGGCACAATCTATATCCGTGCGGGTAATTTTGTCATGGAAAATAGTTATCTGGATTCATCAACAGTTGGAATAAAAGATCACAGTGGTATTGGCATAGATATTCAAGTAAGCAACGAATTTTTAGTTCATACAGGCATTGGCACCTCGAACATTGGTGATAAGCCTGTATTATTTCGCCAGGCTGCATTGAGTAACACTAACGATCAACTAGTCGGTGGATCTGCGATTAGTTCATCAACAGCTAATGATGGTCAGGCAGGTAATATAATTATTGAAGCGGGATTATTAGATATAGACGGGGTCGGTGTTGGTTATTCTTCCTCGGCGGGAAACTCAGGAATTGTATCACGTGTATTTGGAACGGGTAATAGTGGCGATATTAATATTAAAGCAGATACTATCAGCCTGAATGAAAGCTCAATGATTGCAACGCAGGCATTTTCTGAAAGTTCTGGGAATAGTGGCGATATAAGAATAGATGTAAAGGATATCAGACTTAATGGTGTAAATGGGAGCTCAATAATTTCAACATCGACACAAGGTAGTGGAAATGCGGGTAATCTATTTATTTTTTCTGATCATTTACTAGCACGGGGTGGAGTAGGTACTACTCAAATATCTTCTTCAGCGGATGGTGGCCAAAAAAGTTTTAGTCATTCAGGCAATGTAAATATTAGTGCGTCTAAAATTGAGCTTTACGATGGTGCAGAGATCGGTGCAGACTTGTTCTCTGGAGCTGGTCAAGGTGGTGATGTGATTATCAAGGCGGATACGATTGACATATCCGGCCGCGATAAAGATGGTTATTCTGCAGGTGTTTACTCAACAGTTTCCGGAAATGAAACCAGTGGTCAGGGTGGGAATGTTTTTATTCAGAGCCAGGAACTGTATATGGACAATTATGCTCTGGTTGGTGTTTTTAACAGACCAGGTTCAATGGGGAATTCAGGTAGCATTGATATTAAAACTGATAACCTCGCACTCACCAACGGATCGATTATCTCAGGTAGTGCCTTTGGTTCGGGGCGCGGTGGGGATATTAACATCTATGCGAACTCGATTTATTTATCTGGACCATCTCCTTACACTGAGTTTACCGATGACTTTTTTGGTGAGTTTACCGGCATCTTTACTGTTGCTGCGTTAGAGGGTGGTGATGCGGGTAATATAAATATTAATGCGGGTTCAATTGATATTCTCGATGGCGCCCAAATTAATAGTCAGACTGGCGGCCGTGGTCAAGGGGGTAATATTAATATCAATGCCGATCGTATTTTTGTCTCCGGCTATGATCCTTTAAGTGACAGCATCTCGAGAATATCTGCCTCGACTGAGGTTTATCAGGATTATGCTAGGGCATCGGGTGGTGATGGCGGTAGTCTTACGATTACAGCCAATACCATTGAATTGCAGGACCAGGGACTGATAACAACACGGTCAACTACAACTGGCGATGGTGGTAGTTTGACAATATCAACGGGTTCTTTATCTTTATCCAGTGGAGCAGCGATATCAGCAGACAGCACCAATACAGGCAATGCGGGTACGATTAATATTAATGCTTCTGAAATAGTAAGCCTGAGTGACAGTGAAATTACTTCAAGAGCTGAACAATCTACAGCAGGTAGTGTATCTGTCCATGCGAACCAGATCGAAATGTACAGGGCTAGCATTCTGGCAAGCAGTGCTGGTAATGAAGCCGCAGGAAATATTAATCTTGCAGCTTTCGATTCTTTTGTAATGGAGCAAAGTAGAATTACATCCGAAGCACAATCAGCCAATGGTGGAAATATAGATATTCTTGTCAATAACACTATGAGAGTAACGGATAGTTTTATAACTGCATCTGTTCAGGGTGGGAATGGAAACGGCGGCAACATCTTTATCGAACCAGGTTTTATGATTGTAGATAATAGCCAGATTACTGCAGATGCGCATGGGGGTGACGGCGGTAAGGTCACGATCATTGCAAAGAGCTTTATTGCATCAGCAAACAGTAACATCAGTGCATCCTCTGAGTTAGGAATCAGTGGCAATGTTACGATTGATGCGCCGAATCGTGATTTAAGTGCAGAGCTGGCGATATTGCCTGATTCAATTATTGATGTGGCCAGTCTATTTAGAAATGACTGTGCAGCCGTAGGAAGTAAATACAGTAGTTTTATTATTAAAGATTCAGAACAGGTGTCTGTGAGTTTATTAAGCCCAAGTTTTTACGTCGCTGATTCAGACAGTCAGGAAACAATTTCTGATAGCTATATGGCAGATAACAGCCTGTTGCGTACTGCACTTAATACAGACAAGTCAGGTGGGTGTGGTCAATCATCAGTTGTTTTCTAGAATTTAACTCGCTCAGAAAAAATGCAGAATAAATCCGCTTTAGCAGCTATAGCGTGCATAATAATATTAACCACATCTGCTATGGCGGACACACCTGTTTTTCCTTTACAGCGACCAGCCGAACGGCCGCTGGATAAAATCATCCCTGATGCAGGTGTAAAGCCAGATATCAAGTTACCACCTATTCCAGAAATTTATGATAAAGGTGTTTCGTCGCACTTGCGAATAAAAGTTAGAAAGTTTGAGTTTATTGGCAATACTGTTATATCGTCAGAAGAATTATCGACAGTTCTGCAAGAATTTAATAATAAAATTATAGATGCAGAACAATTACAAAAAATTCGGCAGTTAATTACTCAATATTACATCAAGAAAGGATATATTAATTCAGGCGCGACTATTCCTGATCAAAAAATTGATAATGGCATTATTCATTTTAAAATAATTGAGGGTCGGCTAAGTAAAATAAATGTATCGGGTAATAGCTGGTTAAATAGTAGCTATCTTAAGAGTAGAGCGCATTTTGGTAATGCTGGGCCATTGAATGTCTATGTGTTGCGCGATCAGTTGTTTATGCTACAGCAGGACCCGCGTATTGAACGCTTACATGCACGGTTGAGTCCCGGACTCCGGCCCGGAGAAAGTATCCTGGATATTTCAATCGAAGAAGCTCAGTTGTTGAATATAGGGCTAGCAATAGACAACTATAGCCCGCCGAGTATTGGTGAGGGACATGGAGAGCTTGTTATACAACATAAAAACCTGACTGGAGAAGGTGACAGGGTTGATATAACTTATACCCATAGTCGTGGGCTTGATGGTGTCAGTACTGCGTATGAATACCCGTTATCGGCAAGAGACAATCGACTTCGTGTAGCCTATGCACAAAGCGAATCATTGGTGGTAGAAGAACCTTTTGATATTTTAAAGATTGAAAATCGAGCGCGGACGTCATCACTGGCTTATATTCACCCCTATCATAAAACGCCAAATGCGAACTATGATGTTTCACTGCAGCTTGAGCAACGTGAAAGTCAGACTTTTTTGCTGGATGAGCCTTTCTCTTTTTCGGCGGCATCGTCTGATGGGAAAACACGTCTTAGTATTGCCAGAATTATTTTCAGCTGGTTGAAAAGAACACCTCAACGGGTTGTTTCAGGAAGGTTTACACTATCCCACGGGTTTGATAGCAACAAAGCAACCATTAGTGATATTGAACCAGATGGAAAATACGTAAGTTCTTTAGGACAGATTCAATGGGTAGAACGCTTTGCACAACAGGAACTGGTTCTTCGTGGTGCAGTTCAATTATCAGATGATCCATTAGTCTCAATGGAACAGTTTGCAATCGGTGGAGCACGTACTGTACGTGGTTATCGCGAGAATTTTATAGTTGGTGATAATGGGCTCACCACTAGTATTGAATACCGATTTCCTATCTTAAGTAGTTATCCTGATTATGGTCGTTTTCAGTTGGCCTGGTTTGCGGACTACGGAAGAATTAAAAACCGTGCTCGTGAAACTCCAGGCCCCGAAGAAATCTATAGCAGTGGTGTGGGTCTTCGTTGGACCAATGAAAAGCGCGTGCGTCTAGAGTTATATTGGGCTGAAATGCTTAAAGATGTTGTTAATCCAGATACAACATTACAGGATGACGGAATTCATCTCCGCCTTGAAATGCCAATCTATTAACGCCAGTTACCAATAAGTATAAATGGAGACCAGTAACCAGGGTGACGGTGTCGGACATCAGCTAACATATTTAGTTGGGCATTGCGCAATGCATTTGCCTTACTGGTATTATTGTTTTGAAGTTCATTATAAAACGATGTCATCAAGATCGACGTAGCACGATCATTAATTGGCCATAGGGTGGCCAGGGCACTGCGTGCGCCGGCCTTAACAGTAATCCCTGCAAGTCCTAGCATTGCACGGTCATCACCAGCCGCTGTGTCACAGGCACTTAATGTTAATAACTCCAGAGGTTCATCTGCAAAGCGCCCAAGCCCAATCGCTTCAGCAAGATCACTAACCCGAACCTGGCTATCATAGGTTAGTAGAAATGACTCTGATACATTGCCAGTAAATTTTCCATGCGAGGCAATATGAGCAATATTGTAACGGTGCTTACCCAAAGCACTTTTCATTGTTTTTGACTGAAATGATTGATCAATTAACAGTTTTCCAGGGTGAATCTTGTTTATGTTGTCCAGTTCATGTTTAACATGAATGAGTGCAGGAAAGCCCTGTACGGACTCGGTGAGTCCACTTAAAAGAATACGTGTACTTCTGTTTTTTGTTGTGCTTGAATCAGTTAGGTGCAGGCCGGGAGATATGGCCACCGCCATTTTCTGAATAAGAAATTCTTCGCCATCATGCAAGGCGGAAAAGGGGACGCCCTGTAAGCCAGTGCCAGAAATAGTAATGAGCGTGGACACTTTTTGTCTTTTAAGTGTTGGCATAACTGGCCGTATAATTAGATCGTATAATTCTTTTGAGTAAGGCAAATAATCCCGGGTGCGTCTTTTTTCCAGTTTCTGTCGAAAATTTGTTACTAGTTCTTTTATTTTAGTTTTACTCACCTTGCTGACAAAACGATGAATATTTTTGTTATTGCTTAATAAAAGCTCAATCCTGTCATCAAACAAAATAGGATAGAGAACAGCAGTTCCGGGGTTAAGAATCTCTTCAAGTTTCTTTATTCTGGTCTGGGTAGCAGTTACGCAGTCATCCTGAAAGTAGTCCTGCAACTCAGCTGCTTTTAAAGCTTCGACAGCATCTCGAACACGAAATAGATATTTTTTTCTATCGAGATCATTACTTTTTTCGCTCTTCTTCAATAAAAGTTGAGCATACTCAAGATGAATGTTACCTGAGGTATGGTCAATTGAAAGCTGAGGGTTAAGAGTTAGATTTGCCGATGTTTTTGGGAGTATGCGAATCGCCTGATCGTAGGCATCAATTGCTTTATCCAGGTTGTTTTGTGCAATAAATATTCTTCCAGCCTGCCATTGAAATTGGGCAATAAGAAGTTTGCTATTTGAATTCTGAGAATGAAGTAATGCCTGCCTGTTAAGTGCAAGTGCATCATCATAGCGTTGTCCAATATAATACAAGTGACTTAAAGAATATTCTGCCTGTGCCTGCAGTAATTTGTCTTTTGTTTTTATCGCAAATTCCAATGCTTTACGCAGCGCGGTATTGGCGTTTGATGCATAGATTTGTTGATTAGTGGAATTATTTGATATTAACCAGTTGAGTACCTGACCAACACGAATAAGAAGCATAATGTCCTGTTGATGTTCTCCCTGTATGCGATCCGATAAGCTTAGCGCGTATTTGCGCGCGGTTGTGTATTTCCCAAGTAGCTGTGCTGAAATGGTTGCGTTGCATTTAAGGCGGGTAAGTAAGGAATAGTTGTCTTTATTGGTTTTCAGTAGCTCTATTCCATTTTCATAGGCATTCAGGGCTGAGTAGAAATCTTTTTGACGTAAATAGAGATTACCAAGATCGTTATAAATTGCAGCAGACTGATATCGCTTATTATGTTTTTGTGCCCATTTTAAGCTGTCTGTGAGAAGAGGTTCTGCCTGTTTAAGATAGCCCAGATGAACATAAATGGCTCCCAGGCTTGCAGCAATATTCATGCTGATTCCTGCATCTGGCTTTTTAATGAGGAGTAGCTGCGCTTTTTTCAGGCTATTTAATGCGAGTGCATAGTTGCCATTTGCAAAATAAATATTTCCTAGTTGATACCATGCGTTGGCTTTCTGGAGTAATTCGGATTGAGTATCAAATTTTTGTATTTGTGTTTGCCAGTATTTTTTCTGACGGTGATTTTCATCACTATTAGCATGCACAAATCCACTAGTGAATATAGTGATCGCGAAAACTAAGGTGTAAGTCGATGAGTGTGGCATAATTAATTATAGTTATCTAAAAAAATAACAACATGGGTTGATTTCACTCCCAGTATAATAGCCAGCTCGATACCATGTCATCAACGATGCGAAAACTTATGCCATGTTCTGGGTAAGCAATAATTTGTCCCGAAGCGGCCATGTATGTATAAGCTGGATAACCATATCTGTTAAACACACTGCTTTTTGTATTACCAATCGAGATTCCTTGTTGGGTTTTGCCTTTGAATCTTGAATTAGCAATGATTAGTCTGATTTCATCACTTTCTGCAACAGTGGTTACATCATTACTGTATTCAGTAACTTGAAATGGTGATTCGCTGATGTTTAACTTACGTGAGTATTTTTGTTGCCATGACTCAGGTAATTCATTGGTATATGTGCCAACCTGCAGATTTATAATATGTTCGCGTGTGTTTTTAGGGGAGGGTACAGGGCGATAACTTAATGAAAGCTGACTGCGATTAAGTAGATATTTAGCCCAGAGTGTTTCTGGCGTTTTGTCCAGATATTTTTGCCAATACGACTCAGCAGCCTCATGATTTCCTTCACGTAACTCAATGTTCCCAATATTATAAAGCGCTGGCAAGAAATCAGGTTTTAATCGCAGAATCATATTTAAGGTATTCCTGGCTCTGTTGAGATTACCCGTTTCATATAATGCGACAGCCAGATTATTCAATAATAAATGATTGTTTGGGCTGGCTTTCAATCCATCTAGTGATGTGGCAATTGTTTTATAGGGTTGTCCTGTATGAAAATAAGCGCTAGCCAGATTAATGTTAGATTGAATGTATGAAGGATCCTGGTCAAGGGCAAGTTTATAGTATTTGACTGCTTTACTCATTGCCTCATTAAACTGCTTTTTATTGCCGCTTATATTTCTTATTGTTGCATTGCTAGCCCTGGATTCTGGATCAATCGTCATGGCTAGTTGAAACTGAAGTTGTTGAGACTTGTTGTTCGCTGCATTATAGAAGCGCATTGCTAGTCGGTGATAACTGCTTGCAAGATTATGATGCACGGCACGACCAGGGAAGTGTCGTCGAAACTCATCAAAACTCTGTATCGCTTTTATATAGTCGCCACTATAGTAGAACCATAGTCCTATTCTGAATAAATCACTGTGCTCAGATATTTGTTGCAGGCGAACCTTAACAGCTGTTGTTCGTTGATCTATGTTGGGATGAGTTTTAGCAATTTTCGATCCAGTATATCGAAGAGGATGTCTCGACTTACTCCAGTCCGAGAAAAAGCTATCATTTGACTTTCCTTGAACTATTGCCTGACTATTATAACCGGCAATAGTTGTGTAAATGATGCCTAATTCGTCTGCACGTAATTCCTTGGCAAGGATTTTGTCGCTTTGTTGTGCAATATTCCTGACCTCATTGAACAAATGTTTGCTATCTTCCTCTCTGGTTTGAGCCGAGTCTAATGCCTGGAAGAACTTCATATGCCAGAAATCATCTTCAAGCTGGTGTGCTATTTCATGCGCAAGCACAAAAGCTAGCCGTGCTTTAGCATCATTTTTTTGTTGATAGCAAATATCGATGACAGATTTCGATAAAATAATCCAGCCATCAGGAATTGATATAGGCAACGATAAGTTGTGTGGATCTTCTTTTATAATGTGTAGTCTGGGTTCAACACCTCGCCTTTGGCCAGCCGCTTTTAATACCTGAGTAAATATTTGATGAGCGGTTTTTACTCTCTTGTCATCGCTTTCAGTCCAGGCAGTATAATTATCCTGCCAGAAATTGATTCTTTCTTTGGGGTTTGGTACTCGACCATAGGAATGTGAGAAGGCAAAAACTCCCAGTATGATAAGCAGGAATGAGGTTTTAATGTTACGTATATTAGTCATTGTTATATGCTTTATCCCAATAACTGTTTGATCTGTGTACTCAGTTTATATAGCTGGGCCGTATCATCAGATGAAATATTATTTTTCTCCAGTATCTTATTTATGTTACTGATGGCTGTTAATGCACCAGGCGGCATATTTGAAGATTTAAGTTTTTCTTCAAGCTTGATGAAGTGAGGCTGCATCCTTTTTAAATAATCAGCCTTATTCATGTTAATTAATAAGTCGAGTTTTGCTATTAAAAGCGCTGATTCCCATAAATCATGTTGGAGTTTGCCATTTGATATTGCAGCCTGAGACAATTTATATTCAATTTTAGATAGTTTTCCGAGAATGAGTTTATTTGATTCATCTATAGCACTCAGTTGTTTACCTGTTTTTATTATTAGATTGACAGTGTCTTTATCTGAATATGGGGCACTCAATGATGAGATGCTATTTAATTGTTTTTCAGTAAGTTTATAGTTTCCATTATATGTTGATGTAACAGCATTAAAAAAAGTCTGACCTATTCTGAAAAAATTAGCCTGTTCATTTGATGCGAAGCCATATCCAGCTGTTGAATCGGCAGGTGGATTATGACCCGGTACATCTTTTAGAAGATTATTATGGTTTGATATTTCACCAACCCATGCAATTACAGGCGAATATGGTGCGCTGTCCTGCTTCGGATAAAGCATTATGCCAACCAGGATAACTATCCCACTTGCAATTGCAGCTGGGATTAATGGTCGCGAGATGAATTCAACAAATTTTGAGCTAACAGCATTAAACCAGTTTGAAGGCGCATGAGCATTTTCCGATTTCTGAGCTTTGTACGCTTCGAATACCTGTTCCGGGAATGCCTTCCAGAAGGCCTCTGGAATTTCTGGTGCTTTATTTTTCGACAAATGATGAATTGTATTTTCAGTTTCCTTATGATGACGCTTGCAGTCATTACAGGTATTAAGATGGGCGCGAATTAGATGAGATTTTGACTCATCTAAGTCACCTTCAATGTAATCGATTAATTGATCTTGTATAGATTTACATTCGTCGCTATTCATAATCCTGATCTCTTAGTGTGTTCTTTAATGACTTTATCGCATGATGATAATTTGCTTTAGCCGTACCAACAGGACAATTCATGATTTCTGCAATTTCAGCAAATGTATATTCCTGATACAGTCGTAGCTCAAGAGTCGTTCTTTGTTTATCTGGAAGACTTTTTACTGCATTGAACAAATGTGTTTGCTCCTGAATCTTTTCAACCTCGTTCATTGTTGATTGCTCTGATTCCAGCTCTAACTCTTCCAGCTCTACGTCTGCGATTCTTTGCCTGTCTTTGCCTCGAAAATGGTTTTTGCATAAATTAATAGCTATCTGGTACAACCAGGTTTTAAATTTTGACTCACTTCTAAATTGCTCCGCCTTACTAAAAACCTGTAGAAAAACCTTCTGACTCAAATCCAGTGCATCGTCCTGATTTCCCACATGCCGCCAGATAAACTGATAAAGCGGTTGTTGATATCGCTCTACCAGTAATTTAAACGCCATCTCATCCTGCTCAGAGACAAAGCGCTTCAGCAGCTCCTGGTCATCATCATTTGTGTTCATGCAGTGAGACACCTGTAGTGAGTGGAAGGTTTAATCGCTCTTCGACTTAATTGATCGTTTTATCGAAATATTATGCCATATATCAATGATTTATAGCATATTTTTCAGTTTGGCCGAAGACCTGACGGAAGCAGATTGGGCTGAGCTGGCAAATATGCTCAATTATTTATCAGGCAGACTAAACCGAAATGAGATTACCGGTGTCATTGTGAATAGTTAGGAATTAGCTAATTGCCAGTAAGGAGAGACAGAGTGAATAACCAAAATACAGGTGTGGACAGGATTCCAGTACCAGTATATCAGCCTGAATCAATGATAAGGACTGATGAATCTAAAATAAGAATTGACTTAAATCTGCATTCACTTAAACAAGTTGAAGAACTAATTTCAACCGGAAATGTGAGTTCGGGTCTAGAAACATTAAGGTTGATTATGGAAATGGCATCGACAGACACCAGGCAAACCAGACATATACTTCCTGAAAATAATGAAAATAGAATGGAAAATTCGAATTTATCAAAAAATTATCAGTTACGTATTTATACCATGGGTCGTTTTTCAATTATTAAAGATGACGAAAAACTTGTATTCAAAAGAAGGGCGCAGGAAAAGCCTATTGAGCTAGTCAAATTGTTATTAAGTCTTGGCGGTAGGGAGATTAGCAAAGAGCACGTGGCGGAACTACTCTGGCCAGATGCCTGTGGTGACAGAGCGAGTCGTGCGTTAGCAACAACACTTCATCGCACAAGAAAGTTGCTCGGCAAAGATAGCATAGTATTGCAAAGTGGCTGCCTGACATTAAATCGAGATTATTGCTGGGTTGATGTATGGCAGTTTGAAAAATTATTAAATCAGGTGAAAACTATCCATAACAATAAATCTATTGACATTGGCGCATTAAAAGATGCGCTGGATTTATATCATGGACATTTTATGGTTGAGGATAGCTATGGTTGGGCGATGCCTCGGCGAGAAAAATTAAGACAAAAATTGTATCAGGTGTTGAGTGCGGCATGTGGATTTCTATCGCGGGAAGACCGCAGCATTGAAGCTATTGAGTTGTATTTAAAGGTGCTTGAGGCGGATGAACTGGCCGAAGAAATCTATCTTGGCCTGATGCAATGTTACATTAATCTTGAAAACTGGATCGATGCTGCTTCAGCATATAATCGATACGAGTCCATTTTAAAGCGAACGAATGGTAGTCAGCCCGGGCCAGTAATAAAAAGGCAGTATGAAGAACTGATTAGAATATCGCCCGTTAAAATAGTCTGATTTAATATTAAGGTTTGAAAAACGGATCGCTTTGGAACCAGGTTGTTGTATTGGTTTTTAGATCACGAGTACGAACCGCCTTATAGATGGCAATCTTACCCAAAAGCATTCCCGGCGACATCAGTTTGCCTAACGTTAGGCGATTCCGTTTCTTTTGCTCTTTCCCACCTTCTCGATTTTCTCTGAAAATATAATGCACGAGTGAGAAAAAAAATATTAGTGGTGCAAAAGGGAGCATCAGAATTGAGCTACCTGTGGCCTTATTGGTAGTCACTTCAATATCTTCAAAACCGTTTTTACGCAGGATATACATCAGCTGTAATGGGTTGATGGGATTAACATGCCCCATGTTCAACCAGTATTCGTTAAAAGGTCGGCGAAAGTAATCATAACAACCCGTTAAAAAGAAGCGCAGACGTGATCCCAGGCTAAGTATGTTTGGAGATGTCACGATTAACATTGCACCGGGCTTAAGAATGCCGGCAAATTCACGAATCAGATGAAATGGGTTTTCGATATGTTCGATCAATTCGACAATAATGCCGATGTCATATGACTTATTCAGATTAAACTTATCCTGCGCATCGACATAACGGCATTCAAATCCGAGCTTTTGATCATTGATCTGATGGGGCTCGATATCGCCACATTCAATTTCGTATTTAATACCAGCTTCTTCTAGCGCATCACGTATCGCCTTTGACAAGGCACCCTTGCCGGGGCCAATTTCGAGAATGCTGACCTTGTCTTTTTCCAGTTTCTTCGCCTGTTCAACAACAGCCTGTAGAACAATTTCGTTTACGCCTTTCGAGGAGATTGAGCCGGTAATCATGCGGTTTTTATATACCTGTTTTATTAGCTGGTGAGTCAGTGTATCTTTATTTACCCAAACAGAAAAGAATATACGCAAATCGTTCTGATGCAAGGAAACCGCTATGACATCTGATCTTCAACAGGCCATTGCTGCATTGCCTGAAGAATTACGTGCGTCAGTTGAGCGTAGCTGGGCTCAGTTTGATGAGACCGGCCAAGCAAGTGATATTGTTGCTAATAGTGAGATCTGTTCAACGCTGCCGCTGGTCTGGGCAAGCAGTGATTATGTCGCGCGGCAGTGTATCCGTTACCCGCAGGTATTGATTGATCTCATCAAATCGGGCGATTTATTTAACAAATATTCCGATGAGTTTTATCAGCAAGCCTTAACC
>JAOULB010000252.1 GCA_029882235.1 Gammaproteobacteria bacterium
TCTTCGTAAAGGGTGAGGGAACGGCCTTCCATCGCAATGGCTGCACGTAAAACAAAATGCTGCTTGTGTTCATCCATGTCTGACCAATCGATTAATAGGATGGGGCGTTTTTGTGAACCAATATGTTGGTGACATAAGGCACGATATATTTCGATACTTTCGGTATGAATGTGCGGATTTGAGAGCAGTCTGTCTGCCCGTTTTATCTTGTGTTTATGGCTGGCTTTGCTTTGTATTGAACGGCCCAAATCGGTCACGGTTAAGCGTCTACCCACTAAGGCGGCCAGTACCATGGCCTCCAGTGATTAGCGTCGCGTTTTGTGGATGTGTGGGCATGTATTCATGAGTAATTTATGTAACACTTGTTGTGCCTGCATGGTGGCATTCTCCAATTTGACTTTGTTTCGCAACTTAATCAGATCGGGATTCACCATGTAGGTTCAACTTTTCATCTCTTTATCTCGTTAACATATTGTTTTTGATCCTCTTTTTATTTAAATTCGTGGGGATAGCTCAGGGTCAGAGACTACGACACAAGAACCGACGAATTTTCCCTGTCCGCTCATCGAAAGATATTTGACAAGTTTGTAGGAAAGAAGATCGAATATAAGTCTAACAATAGAAGCGATGTATAGAAGAATAAGTGTTTGCAGTCCAATGGTCAGGGTTTTCGAAATAGAACTACAGCTGTGCGCAGACCACTCTGGCCAAAGCTAAATGATTTATTGAAGGTCTCCCTCGCCACAGGCAGGTAGAGATTATCGGTCGCACTGCGATAGGTCTCTTCGTCTTCTTCCGGGTCGTGTATATATATAAAGGTGTCATCCACGCCGCTCACCACGACCCAGTGTGGTGACTTGGTGCGATTAAAACTGTAAGAGCTGATCAATACTAACGGGATACCGCCATTGTCCAGTGCCGCCTCAATCTGTTTGATCTCGATTTCTTTATAGTTCAGTTTGATGTCAGTCTGTTTTATCTGTCGTACAAAATCATTGTGCACCAGCTCCATCACTGACTTTTTCTCTTCACTGCGCACACCATCGAGGAAGAGTGGATCCTTGTTGTTCACCCACAGCTCGACACGAAAGTCTCGCTGCCACGCCGCCAGTGCCAGCCCCATTGGTCCGCAACCGCCATGCCCGGATGTCATATAGATCGTTGTCGCCTCACGCCAGAGCTGTAATTCAAGGCTGCGATCCGCCTTGATGTTTTTATCCAGCGCCTGCATGGCCATGATCAGGCAAGCGGGGCCACAGGTAAAATCTGTGGTCTGTTGATAATAAGGCACGGGAATAAAGTCCAGCTGATCATCACGATACAGAATACGTTTCTGATAGCGAAACGCATCGGCATGGTCTTCGTAATAATCCTTGAACAGACCAAAGGGTTTATAGTTATTTCTTTCGTAAAGGCTAATGGCGCCTTTATTATTCGGGTGCACCTCCAGCCTCATATAAATACAGTCTCTCGCTGCGGCGAGTTTTTCTGCATGATGAAGTAAGGCCTCACCAACACCATAGCCACGCGCCTCGGGTAACACCGCAATGGAATAGATACGCGACAGATGCGTACCGCGATGATAGAGCACCAGAATATACCCAATAGTCTCACCTTCAATACGCGCCAGAATAAAATCGCAGTTACCTTTCTGGATCATGCGCTTGAAACTGCGACGTGACATGCGGTCTATGTCAAAACAACGGTTTTCGATCTGTTCAATAACATCAAGATCGGTCACGCCTGCCTTCGCCAGCTCGACTGCATTACCCGGTTTTTTTCCTTTTGCCGCCATGTGCTAACTCGACTCCTGCAAACCGTTTATCGCCTGTTGAATCACCTGTCGACCTCGACATAAAACCATCTCTTGCCAGTCGACCGTGGCCGGGTAAAAGTGATTGCTTATCGCCTGTTTCACCTTTTGTGTTTTGCGATCATTCCACTTCAGCGCCTGACGGTGTAGCAGGTGATCATGACGCAACACCTCGAACAAATTTTCAATCGCATAGGTACCAAATTCCAGCGTAATAAAACAGACTCGGTCACCCAGTGACTCCTGCCAGAAGTAATCAACCAAGCCCAGCTTCGGCACCGAACTGGAACTGCCCAGCGCTGGCTCGGTGACACTGTCACCATATACCCGCTTTGCCCACTTTACACCAGCAGAACCGGGGGGGTGATCACAGATCGCCTCACCATATCCAAACGGGCCGAGGCCAGTATGGAAATCCAGCACGGCAATTTTCTTACGCTTATGCAGCTGGTAAGCATGAAAAATCTCTTCCAGATACAGGCGTGACTGGCTGGCAGACTGGCCACCATAAAACAGACCATCGGCGAATTCATACTGGCCGCCACTCATGGCCTTTTCGTATGCGACCCGTCCCATTTCCTGTTGCTTTAACTTTAAGCGTTCACTCGCTGCCGCAAACTCACTTTCCGATTCAGGCAGAATATCTTTCGCCAGCGTTCGATAACCTTCATTGACTGGTAGTGGTTGATTAAAATCAACAAAGTTTCGATTCAGATCAATCCCGTCTTCGTTCACCCGTCGCAGCCAGGCAAAGCCGTGAGGGTTCAGTGCGTGGATAAAGAGTATCGCCAGATCGTCAGGCAGTTTTGATTCAATAAAATAATCGAGGCAATCGACCTGAATCGCCGAACCACAGAAACCTTCGACGCCATGTGTGGCACTCTGTAACACCAAAACTCGGCTGGCGTTTTTATTTCCCAGCCATGCGGTCGCCGTCACTAATTTTTCTTTGTCGGGGCCGGTTTGCCTATAGACAAATTCCCGGTATCCGCTATGCTCATGCCGATCACAGGCATGTCTGAACCTGGCATGTGCACCGGCGTAATCCGCGGCGAAACACGCATCAAGATGGGCAGGGGAAAACAGGGTAGGTAACATTTTGTCCTGTGAGTAAACAGAAGCTGCTTTAGGTATAGACGAGGAAAGATATCTTTCCACAGATGCGTAAAATATATTTTATTTCCAAACTTTTCTCCAGCCTGGCAGCTACTTCTTATACCTGTTTTTTTTCCCCCGTTGAGACATTATGCACTCCGTTTTAATTGTTGTTGATAATCCACAGGACTGGACCGCCTATTATCCGTCCGAAAATGTCATTAGCGTACAGGACTATCTGTCGCACTATTCACTGCAAACCGCGAATACCATTCAGGTCATTAACCTGTGCCGCAGTTACAAATACCTGACCAATGGCTATTACTGTTCGCTGCTGGCCGAGGCGCGCAGTCACAAGGTGATCCCTTCTGTACGCAGTATCAATGACCTGAGTAATAAATCACTTTATAGTCTGGACATTGGTAACCAGAATCAGGTGCTGGAAAAGGCACTGCACGGCCGTGAGCTGCAGGACAACAGCCTGACCATTAAATTGTTTTTTGGTTATACCGATATCCCCGAGCTGGAAAACCTGTGCCGACAGGTGTTTGAACTCTTCCCCTGCCCGATCCTTGTGATGACCATTCGTCATCGTGAACGCTGGTATATCGATTCGATCAAACCCGGTGTGCTAAAGGATCTGATCGAGCATGAAGAAGACCTGTTCGCCAACTCGCTGGAAAAATTTAACCATGCAGTCTGGCGTAAACCAAAGTCAAAGAAGACCTATCGCTATGACCTGGCGATCCTGGTCGACCCAGAAGAAAAACTGCCACCCAGCGACAAGACCGCGCAGAAAAAATTTATCAGTATTGGTAAGCAACTCGGCATCAATGTCGAACTCATTACCAAAAAGGATTATGTACGCCTTGCGGAATATGACGCGCTGTTCATTCGTGAAACCACCGCCATAGATAATCACACTTATCGCTTTGCCAAGCGCGCCGAGAGCGAAGGCATGGTGGTAATCGATGACCCACAGTCGATCCTGCGTTGCACTAACAAGATTTATCTTGCCGACCTGCTGAATACCAACGGTATTCCCACGCCAGCCACTCAGATCATGAGTAAGGATTGTCAGAAGGAAGATATTCAGACCGCGATTACCGCACTGGGCTTTCCTATGGTGTTGAAGATTCCTGATGGATCTTTTTCTCGCGGCATCGTCAAGGTTCAGGACGAAGAATCA
>JAOULB010000007.1 GCA_029882235.1 Gammaproteobacteria bacterium
GGCCGTGATCCAGAAATGCGGTATATGCCGAATGGTGGGGCAGTTGCCAATTTAACCATTGCCACGTCCGAAGGCTGGAAAGACAAGAACACTGGCGAACAGCAGGAAAAGACCGAATGGCACCGGGTGGTGTTTTTCCGTCGTCTGGCCGAAATCGCCGGTGAATATCTGAAGAAGGGCTCGAAAGTCTATATCGAAGGCAAACTGCAGACGCGTAAATGGCAGGATAATAATGGCCAGGATCGCTATACGACTGAAATTATCGGTAACGAGATGCAAATGCTCGATTCTCGTGGTGGTGGCGCCAGTTACTCAGCCGGAAGCAATTCAAATTCTGCTCCTGCGGGCAATGCCCCATCGGCAGGGAATAACCCACCTGACTACGGCAGTAGTGGTAGCCCCGAGCCAGTCGCAGCGGGGGATTTTGATGACGATATTCCCTTCTAGAACATCTTTAAAGATTTAATTTTGACAACCCAAAATCCCTGCCTCAGCAGGGATTTTTTTCTTGACGCCGAATCATTTTCGCTCTAAATATTCACTTAACAGGAAGGCGAAAGTCTGTCCTGGTTGTATAGCGATCCCAAAGATGGAGGGAGTGGTTTTATGGCCGGTGTAGATAAAAAATCTGAACCAAAAAATGATCTGTCCGATCTGGACGATGACGAGTTTATTGATAGTGCAAATGAGCCTGATGCGGATAGCATTCCAGCCAATCATGATAAGGCCGAAGTCAGACGACGGCTGGAAGATTATATGGAAGAGAGACGGTTACGTAGTGAACTGGAAGATGACTTTGATGAATAATTAAGAATGGAGATCCTTATCATTCTTCGCAATTGCATGATTGTGTTCTAATAAACTGATAATAGCTCGTGTTGTACCACATGCACCACAATTATAAATCGGCATTATACCTTTGTCCCAATCCCCACCCTGGTTTGCTATCAAATGGAAAACAGATGTCGCCTTACAGGCAGGGCACTCGAGGGTTATTTCCACTGGTGTAGACATTCCTTTACTCACAGGCAGACTAATCCCATCGGAAGAATCATCGGGACTAATATGCTGAACAGTAAGAGTACGAATTTTTACTCGAAAAGTATCTTTTTCAATATTCTGGCAGGATATCACCTCACCATATAATTTTTCAGTTGGGCTGCGTTGATTTGAAAATAGAATCACAACCTGTTGTCCAGGTTGAAGAGAATCATGCACATCAAAACTAAGCTCAAGTTTTATAGACTGGACTGTATGACCAAGGTTCTCAATGCAGTCTCGTTCAAAGGGTGAATAGTGTAATTCAAACCCGACACAAGGTAATGTTTTCATAGTCTAATTTAAATATAGGTTCTGCTCATAAAATCTGATTTAAATATAGACAAACAGAAATCTAAATCATCAGTTTTTAGTTAAATTTATAGAAAGTTGCGGGTTTAAATGTCAACAATTGTTACTCATTTTGTTTTTCTATCGATAACCATGAGTATCAATATGTCTTTTTTAGACTTTTTGGCGAGTCTTTATTACGTATAGGACGTTGTTTATTGTCAAACCCTAAATTTCGAATTGTTAAAAAGTTATACAAAAGTATGTAAAAAATTCAGTAAGCATGAAATAAGCCGATATTTAAAGTGTGACATTTTAAATGTAAGGGAAAACTTGAATGAATTTGCATGCGCGACAGGTTTTTGGACAACATCCAGTAATTGTTCGTGTTGATGACGATGAACACGTTGCATACCTTCTCGATTATTTACTCGAAAGAAATGGCTGTATCGTTATTAGCGCCAGTGATGGTCAGGAACTTGTAGACCTGCTGGATCGAGCACCCGCGCCTGATTTAATACTGTTGGATGTTATGTTGCCCTATTATGATGGTTTTGAATTAATTAAGCGCATACGTGCAAATCCTGTCTGGAAAAATACACCCATTCTCGTTTTATCAGGCTGCCAAAATGAAAAAGATGTTGTTAGGGGGCTTGAGGCGGGAGCAAACGACTATATTACCAAGCCTTTTCAGCCAATGGAGTTGTTAGCCAGAATAAAACGTCTGCTTGGAAGCGCAAATGTTAGTGTTGATACAGAATAGGGTAAATGTATTTTTAGCATTAATATTTTTTCAATTGTGTTGCAGCACAATTTTGTTAGCAGAATCGTATAATCGTTCTCAAAATAATTACTCTAAAAGCTTTGCAAAACTTGTTGCAGAAGAAAACAGAGTTCGACAACAGTTAAAAACGTCTCCTGATAACCCCGATCTCTTAATTGAAATGGCCAAAATTAAAGAAAAGGTTGGTCGGTATAAGGATGCAATCTGGTATTTACATAAAGCACAGCAGATGGCTCCAGGTTATGAAGATATCTATCTGCTGGAGGCGATAATGTTGTCAAAGATGAAAAGCAAATATGCCTGTCAACATAAACGAGTGTTCGAAAATAAATATATGACACAAGCAGGCGGTATGCATCAGAATAAAATCAGGCAAATATTAAATTCATCTAATCGTAATTATGTGCAATTAGAGTCTGGCCTAGCGTATGACGAGTTGTCTAATAATCGTGGTCATTGGAATGAGTATTTTGTTAATGTCGAATATAGTGATTGTTTAGAGAACAGTTATTATGGTGGATATACAGAGGTAAAGCGATACAATATTGGTGATAGTGAGTTTTATGCCGGCATCGCAATACCAAATTCTCGTTTCTCTTATCGTTTGGAGTATAGACAGGCAGAACAGGAAACGTTATTGCCTGAAGGGTCTATTTTAGGTGAGTTTAGAGCTAATAATCTTGGACCGTCAGGCGTTTATTTGCGGTTTAGAAAACAGAATTACGTCAATATTGAAAATTATTCATCAGGACTAGGGATTGATTATTATTTTTCTGATTATCAGTTAGCTTATTCGCGTGAGTGGAATAAGGCAAAATCTCTGACTCAGGATTTTGAGTCATCATATGTTGACAGAGTGTTGTTGAAATATTACTGGTCAAAAAACCGATATGTTGGCGCAAGTTACTATATAGGTAAGGAGCTGAATTATGATGGCTCGGTTAATCCACCTTATAGCAAAATAAGGACTTTTGTCTTGAATGGTTTGCAGCCTGTCACCGCATCATGGTCTCTGATCTATAGTTATAAATTTCACGAGCAAAGAGGATATTTTGACCAGCAAGGAGTTCGCGTCGGTGTTCGCTACAGATATTAGTGAGGTAAGTGGGTTTGCGATATATGCCGGGCAAATAGCCTTTATCCTGCTTGTAGTGTTAACTATTCAAGTTGTTTTACTTCGGATTAAGCTTATATTTGTTGCAAAAAGAAAGGAGAAAATTAAAAAAATTTGGCGACCATATATAAGCAAAACAATATACGGTGACAGAGTTAAACGATTAAAAATTAAAAGGCGAGATTTTCTATTCATTCTTGAGGAAATAAATTACGCATTCAGTCTAGTTAAAGGTGAAGAAGTTGAACGTTTGCGTGGCGCATGTCTTTCAATGGGGCTGCATAAACAGTTGTTAAAATTACTGCATTCAAAAAATATCAAAAATAACTTATTTGCCCTGATAACTCTAGGAAATCTTAAAGACCATATGGCATGGGATCAAATCAAGAAAGTATTAGTTAATAAACAAACGGTTTTATCACTTGCCGCGGCAAGAAGCCTGGTGCAAATTGAACCACAAAGGGCATTAACTGAAATATTGGCGATCACATTAACGCGAGAAGACTGGCCGTGGGCCAATGTGGCACATGTGTTGAAATTGGCAGGTCCAGAAACTGTTTGTTCACCATTAGCTGAATTAATTACAACTTCCCCGTCATATATGCAGGCGTCATTGTTGCGGCTATTTGAAGTCGTTCAGTGTGAAGAAATTCGACCTGTCACTAAAAGTATTCTGGAAAAAACAAAGGATGATAAAACGGCGTCAGTATGTTTGCATATTTCCCAGGACCCTGGAATTCTTCCTTTAGCAAAAAAATATATAAAACATGACCGTTGGCATGTTCGGATGCATGCGGCAAATGCGATAGGCCGGTTTGGCGGGCCGGATGAAATACCAGAACTTGTTCTTTTATTAAAAGATAAAGAATGGTGGGTTCGTTATCGTTCTGCACAGGCCCTTGTTTCGCTTCCTTGCACGACAAAAAATGTTCTCACTAACATATATAAAAATATGGATGATCGATATGGGAAAGATATTCTTAGGCAAGTAATTACGGAAAGAGAATTTTATGATGAATGATGTCGTTATATTTTCTCAGTGGTTTTTCCTGTTGTATTTTATAGGCTTGAACGTATCGTATATGCTGCTAAATTTTGCAGCAATATTTAACGTTAATAAATATATGAATGAAAAGACGCTTGCAGATGTTCCGGGAATAGATAGTGATGTTATGCCGCCTGTGAGTTTGATTGTTCCTGCATATAATGAAGAAAGAACGATTATACAGTCAATTTTGGCCCTCGGTCAGCTCGAATATCCGGAGTATGAAATCATAGTGGTTAATGACGGTTCTGATGACAGTACGTTAAATACTCTAAAGAGTTGTTTGCGATTGCGTAAATTTCCAGAGGCCTACCGAAATCGTTTAGATACGAAAACGATTAAAATGGTATACCACTCAACTGAGATTGAGAATGTTCGAGTCGTCGACAAGTATAATGGAGGAAAATCTGACGCATTGAATGCAGGAATTAATATTAGTCGCTATCCACTCGTTTGTGTTGTTGATGCGGACTCAATTTTGCAGCGCGATAGCTTAAAGAGAGTTGTACAACCTTTTATGTTCGATAATAGAACGGTAGTGAGTGGTGGGTCAGTCAGAATTGTTAATGGTAGCAAGGTAACGCTTGGGTATATACAAGAACCTGCCGCGCCTAGAAAATTACTTCCCCTTATACAGGTCGTTGAATATTTACGGGCGTTCTTGTTTGGTCGATTAGGGTGGTCACCATTAAATGCATTATTGATTGTGTCTGGAGCATTTGGTGTGTTTCACAAAGAAACATTAATTTCGGTTGGAGGTTACCAAACAAATACAATTGGCGAAGATATGGAGCTAATCGTGCGTATTCATCGAAAATTAAAAAAAGAAGGAAAAGACTATCGTATCACTTTTGTTCCTGACCCCATATGCTGGACGGAAGCCCCTGAGGATATATCGTCTCTGGCTCGACAAAGGATCAGGTGGCAAAGAGGATTATGTGAGAGTTTGTTTAATAATATCTCACTATTTATGAATCCCAGGGCTGGTGCCGTTGGGTTGTTGGCATTTCCATTTATGCTTATATTTGAATGGGCGGGACCCATCATAGAGATTTTTGGTTTTATAATGATCCTCATTGGGTTTTTTACCAATCAGATTAATCCAGATCTATTTATGCTGCTAATTATGGTAGCAATAATCTTTGGAATGATCCTGTCTCTTACGGCTTTATTATTAGAAGAAATGTCATTTCACCTATATCGAAATCCATTCGATTTGTTTCGGTTATTTTTAGCTGCGATTATAGAAAATTTTGGATATCGCCAACTGAATGCAATTTTTAGAGTGATTGGGTTCTATAAATGGTTATTTAACAAAGAAAGCGACTGGGGAAGTATGAACAGAAAAGGGGTTGGTGTGTAAAAATATGTAAACATATATCATGGATTATAAAATATTTGCTATTCACTATACTAGTGATAGCATGTTATGGCGCAAAGAATGATAAATAATAAGGAAACTCTGCAAGAAAAGATAACTGAAGTTTATAACCATATTTATGAGTCTGTAGTTATACTCAGTGAAAATGGAATTATTGAAGCGGTTAATATTGCAGCATGTGATTTGTTTGGGTTTCATGAAAATGAATTAATCGGCAAGTCTGTTGAGATGCTGTTGCCCAAAAAATATAACAACGATTATATAAGGTATTTCTCTGCAAATTCGAAACACTCTGATCCAACTCCAATCATAAATAAACAAGTTGATGTGTCTGCCAGAACAAAATTTGATACTACGATAATTGTTGAACTTACACTGTCGAAGATAGAACAAAATAATTCATTGTGGTTTATTGCGATATTTCGAGATGTCTCGTCAAGAAAGAAATATGAGGCAGAGATGTTTAAAATGCACGCCACATTAAGAGAGAAAGTCGATATTCAGACAAAAGACTTAATTATAGCTCGTGACCAGGCGTTATCAGCTGAACGATCAATGTCAACCTTTTTGACAAATATGTCACACGAATTCAGAACACCATTGCATGGCATTATTAGTTTTTCCAGATTTGGTTTAAAGAAAATAGGTGAAGTTACAAATGAAAAATTATCAGATTACTTCAGGGAAATATATGAAAGTGCAGACCAACTATTAGAGCTTGTAAATAATTTGCTGGATTTGTCCAAGCTAAGGGCTGGTAAGGTCGTGTATGATTATCAGGAAGTGTGTGTTTATGATGTGATTATTGATGTTGCTTCAGAGTTTCAGACTTTGTTTATGGAAAAGAATATTGTATTTTCTGTTGATAGCGAAAACAAAGAACAGAGATATTATTTTGACAAGATTAAAGTAAAGCAGCTTATACGAAATCTAATTTCTAATGCATATAAGTTTAGCACGTCATCATCTGTAATCAGTGTGCTGGCAGATTCAAGTAAAACAGAAACATTTGTGATGACTATTTGCGATGAAGGAATGGACGTGCCGGAAGAAGAGCTGGTGGTTATATTTGACTCGTTCGCACAAAGCAGCAATACAAATAATCATAGTGGTGGAACAGGTCTTGGTTTATCTATTTGTAAGGAAATTGTAAAAGGTGGCCATCTCGGCGATATTCGTGCATTGCCTCGGCACGATGATAAAAAGGGTGTCTGTTTTAAAGTAACCTTGCAAAACATGCGGAACGTGACAGATTTTTACAGCTCACGTGAACATGTGTTAAATAGGTGATTAATAGTTTATCTCTGTAATATTTAATGTCGATACAAATATAGTTATTCATACAGGTACAGATATGCGCGATTCAAAAGTGTTAATCGTAGATGATGATCCTCGAAATATTCGTATTCTTGAAGAAATACTGGATGGCGAGTTTGAGGTGGAGAAAGCGAATAACGGTGCAGAAGCATTGGAGAAAATGGTTGCTTTTAAACCAGATATAGCTTTGCTTGATATTATGATGCCCGATATTAGCGGTATGGATGTTCTTAAGGCTATAAGAAATAATGAAGATCTTAAAAATACCCGCACAATATTTGTTTCTGGCAAAAGTCATGTCGATGACCGTTTGATTGCATATGAGGCAGGCATCGACGATTATATAGTAAAACCATTTGATGATGACGAGTTGTTATCAAAAGTTAGGGTGTACTCAAAGCTAAAGGCAGACGAAGAAGTAGAAAGTACGAAAATGGATTTTATGCGCCTGATGTCTCATGAAATCAATACCCCGCTTCATGCAATAATTGGATTGTCAGAATTGTTAGTAACTGATGCACAGACAGATCCAGAAACAAAAGACATGCTTCAGACAATTCATGCCTCCGGTAAAGAGTTGAAAGAACGTGTTGATGATATACAAACCTATGTTCGGCTTAAAAATATAAAGTATCTTGAATATTCGCAGACCGTATCCAGTGACCTTGTAAAATTAGCCCTGTTGAGGGGCGATAACCACTCGTCTGATATTGACCCATTATTTAATCGTACTGTTATGGAAAGCGTAGGGATTCAGTGTGATCTTCGGCTCGTAGTACAGGCAATGGAAAATATTATGGGGTTTGTTAAAGTAAATGCGAATCAGGATGAACAAATTGATGTAACTGAAAAAATTGTTGGTAATGATTTGAATATAATGATATCTAATTTTGGAGATTTTCTCGATATTGAGTGTCTGGAAAAATTGTTGGCGGGTGATTCAATATATAAATTTACCAACTCTGAATCAACGTACGACCTGAAGCTTCTTATCAGTAGAAAAATTATTGATCTTCATCGTGGAAGTATTGAAGTAGGTCAGCATGGTATGGGGTGTTTTATATCGGTAATGCTGCCAGTTTGTGAGAGTCTAGAAGTTCAGTATGCGCAAAAAAGCATTCATTAAAAATCTGTTTGTCTTTTCTCTTGTAGTAATCTACATATTGTACGGTGTGTCCAGACACGCAAGCTCAGAAATGTTTATTATTTCAATCCCGATAGTATTGTTTCTGTTGACGCTTCTTTTGTTAGAAAAAAGAAAATCGCGTAAAAAAGAAAATTACCACCATGAACAGGTTGTGGCGATATATAGTAATGAAAAAGAGGCAGTAACTGCAATTGATAAAATAATCGAAAAAATTAAAATAGAGCTCGCCGATATTGATAGTGATTCTGAGCAAATGCGAAGTCTGGTTAACGAGGCGGTGTCAAAATTACACAATAATTTTTATGGTTTAAATGCCCAGTCTGAGAGCCAGAAAAATATAGTCGTTTCTTTGATGTCGGATATGAATGATGTTTCGCAAGCGCATGATTGTGAGGAAATAAATTTTAAGGGGTTTGTGAGTGAGACTGAAACACTCCTGGATAATTTCATGGATATCGTGGTCTCAACAAGCAAAGAAAGTATGGGGCTTGTATATAAGCTTGATGATATCTGTGGAATGCTTGGTTCAGTTGATGGGTTATTAAAAGATATGAAAGGGATAGCCGATAAAACCAATCTGCTGGCATTAAACGCAGCGATTGAATCTGCTCGAGTAGGTGAATATGGCAGAGGATTTGCAATTGTGGCAGAAGAAATCCGCGAACTTTCTATACGTGCAAATGAATTCAATGTGCGAATTAAAGATATGATGACCGAAACCACATCAGAAATCACTGAAGCGCGTGACACAATCAATACTATTGCAACAAATGATACCGCAATAGTCATAGAGTCAAAACAACAGGTCGCGACTATGATGAGTGCGATCGAAAAGTTAAATGACAAAACATCAAAAAACTTATCCAGGGTGAATGATATTGCTAGTAATATTAATGGAAATGTAGCGCAAGTTATTGTGTCACTTCAGTTTGAAGATATAGTTACGCAACTGGTTGATCATATTAAAGGTCGTTCAAGTGCAATACACAATATTGTTGAGTTACTGGAAAAGGGCACAGTGACCAGTGAAAACTCGCCAGAAGAATTAATGCACGCACTGAAATGGATAGGAACAGACTTACTATCGGAAGCCAATTTGATTGTAGACAACACCCGGCACAAGGCAGTACTACAGCAGAATATGGCTGTGGGTAATGTAGATCTTTTTTAATCTTTATTTGTCCTGGAATTACAGCCACATGGACGTATATTTGACCGAATCCAAGGTTGGTCGGCGTGAGAGGATTCGAACCTCCGACCCCTTCGTCCCGAACGAAGTGCGCTACCAGGCTGCGCTACACGCCGAAGCAAATTAATATGTTCGATTAACAGAAAACTCGGCAAGCGATTGCATGGCGGTTTTGTAATCGGAATCAGGAATATTTGCCAGGCACTGGATCGCCTTATCCGCTTCTTCGCGCGCAGCTTTGGCGGTGTACTCAATCGCCCCTGTTGCATTTATAGTTACCATGACTTCATCAATATTTTTTCGTCCACCGGTTTCAATGGCCTGTCGAATCGCGTTCACCTGTTCGGGTGTGCCGACACGCATACTGTATATTAAAGGCAATGTTGGTTTACCTTCGGCCAGATCATCACCGATATTTTTGCCGATTTCATCTGCGCTGGAGCTATAGTCAAGACAGTCATCAACCAGCTGAAACGCTGTGCCAAGATGAATACCATAATTGGCCATCGCCTGCTCAATGGACTTTTCCTTTTCGCATACAACGGCAGCAAGTTGCGTTGCGGACTCAAATAATTTTGCGGTTTTATTATGAATGACCTGAAAGTAGTTTTCTTCGGTCGTGTCTGGATCATGCACGTTTAGCAACTGCTGGACTTCACCTTCGGCGATGGTATTTGTTGCATCAGCGAGAATTTCCATCACGCGCATGTTCCTAACCTGCACCATCATCTGGAAGGCGCGTGAATAGAGGAAGTCACCGACAAGTACACTGGCTTCATTTCCCCACAGGCTATTTGCAGTATCCTGGCCGCGGCGCAGCTCAGAGGCATCAACCACATCATCATGCAGCAGGGTGGCGGTATGGATAAATTCGATCAGAGCGGCCAGCTCGATATGGTGAGAGCCCTTGTAGCCCAGCGCGCGGGTAGCAAGTAGGTGCAATACAGGCCGCAGGCGTTTACCGCCACTATTAACAATATGGTGGCCAATCTGATTGATCAGAATGACATCCGAGCTTAAACGGGATGTAATACACTGATTGACTGCTTCCATGTCGGCATTGATCAGGCTGTAGATTTCTTCTAATTCCATCGGCAATTCTTATTATAGTGCGAAGGCCCCGCATGGTAGGGGGACGGCCTGAGTCAGTCAAGCGAGACACCGGGGTAAAATCCCCCAAAAAGCGCAAAATGACTCGCTTTTCGGGCCAGTATTCGATTGACCGGCAGGGTCGAAGACGGTAAAATCACGCGCTTTTCACGGTTCCCCTCACGCCTGAGCGAGGGAAAAATGCTTGGAGAAACAAACATGTACGCGGTAATCGAAACCGGTGGTAAACAATACCGAGTCTCACAGGGTCAACGAATTCGAGTTGAGAAGCTCGAAGCCGACGAAGGCGCTTCAGTCGATCTTGAAAAAGTCCTGCTGGTTGCTGACGGCGAAGACGTAAAAATCGGTAAGCCTTATCTGGCTGGTGGCAAGGTTACTGCGACCGTTAAGGCACAGGGTCGCGGTGATAAAATCCGCATCATCAAGTTCCGTCGTCGCAAGCACTACAAGAAAGTGCAGGGCCATCGTCAGAGCTATACTGAGATTGAAATTACAGGCATCAACGCCGGTTAAGTTGAGAGGATTTAGAGATGGCACATAAAAAAGCCGGTGGTAGTACTCGTAACGGTCGCGATTCAGAATCGAAACGTCTTGGTGTAAAACGCTATGGTGGTGAAGTGGTTCTGGCTGGAAATATCCTGGTTCGTCAGCGTGGTACTAAATTCCACCCTGGACTGAATGTTGGTCTTGGTCGTGATGACACCTTGTTTGCCAAGGCAGACGGTAAAGTTATCTTTGAAACCAAAGGCCCGAAAAAACGCAAACAGGTCAGTGTTATACCTGCCTGATTGGGGCACCAAATTTACAATAAAAACCCCGTCATGTAGACGGGGTTTTTTGTTTGTGGGTCAGAAATATGAAATTTGTTGATGAAGCAAAAATTCGGGTTGAAGCAGGCAACGGTGGTAACGGTTGCTTGAGTTTTCGTCGCGAAAAATACATTCCCAGAGGCGGTCCTGATGGTGGTGATGGCGGTGATGGCGGCAGCGTTTATCTTGTTGGTGACCCGAATCAGAATACCCTCGCTGATTTCCGTTTTACGCGTAAATTTAAAGCCGAGAATGGTCAGCCTGGGATGGGTAAAAACTGTACCGGCAAAAGTGGTGAGGATCTCTACGTCAAAGTGCCACTCGGCACCCAGGTGGTTGATGACGAGACCGAGGAGCTGATTGGCGACATTCTGCTCGAGTCCCAGCAACTGTGTGTGGCCAAAGGTGGTTTTCATGGCCTGGGGAATACGCGTTACAAAAGCAGCACTAACCGAGCCCCCAGACAGTTTAGCAACGGCACACCCGGTGAGCAGCGCCAGCTGCATCTCGAGCTCAAGGTCATGGCCGATGTGGGACTGCTGGGGCTGCCCAATGCGGGTAAGTCGACGCTGATTCGCGCGATATCATCGGCTCGGCCAAAGGTTGCAGATTATCCCTTTACAACGCTGCATCCTAATCTGGGGGTGGTCAGTGTCGAGGCGCATCGGAGTTTTGTCATGGCTGACATCCCTGGCATTATTGAAGGTGCGGCCGAGGGGGCAGGTCTGGGCCTGCAGTTCTTGAAGCATGTTTCAAGAACCCGATTACTGTTGCACCTGGTTGATGTTGCACCGCTGGATGAATCACTTGATCCAGTCGATGATGTACGAACTATTGAAAAAGAGCTGGAACAGTATAGTGAAGAGCTGGCGCGCTATGATCGCTGGCTGGTATTGAATAAAGTTGATCTCCTGCCAGAGGAGGAGCGCCAGCAACGCTGTGATGACATACTGCAGCGCCTGGATTGGCAGGGACCGGTCTATACAATTTCAGCGATGAAACAGGACGGCACGAAGGAATTGTGTTTTAAAATAATGGAATTTATCGAACAACGTAAAGCACAGCTTACTGAACAAGAGAACGAAAAAGAAAACAACAGCAACAACGATGAGTAAACGTGAACAACTCAAACAGGCCCGACGCTGGGTCATCAAGATCGGCAGTGCCTTACTGACGGATGATGGTGCGGGTCTAAATATCAATGGGATTTCCCGTTGGGTTGAGCAAATGGCTCAACTCAGGCAGGACGGTATTGAACTGGTGCTAGTGTCCTCTGGAGCGGTCGCTGAGGGCATGTGTCGTCTGGGCTGGAATCGTCGCCCACATGAGCTACACAAGCTCCAGGCTGCAGCTGCTGTCGGCCAGATGGGCCTGGTGCAGACCTATGAATCTCGCTTTCAAACCTATGGCATGCATACTGCGCAGGTGTTGCTGACCCATGAGGATCTATCCAGCAGAGAGCGCTATCTCAATGCCCGCACAACGCTGCGCACCTTGCTGGGCTACGGCGTGATTCCCGTAGTCAATGAAAATGATACTGTCGTCATTGATGAGATTCGTTTTGGCGACAACGACACCCTGGCCGCATTGGTCGCGAATCTGGTCGAGGCGGACCAGCTTATTATTCTGACTGATCAGGAGGGGATGTTTGATAAGGATCCCCGCTCAAATAATGACGCGAAACTCATCCATGAAGCCAGTATTACGGATTCGTCCTTAGAGGCGATGGCGACTGGAGGGGCGGGTACATTCGGTCGAGGAGGCATGCTCACCAAGGTGCGTGCAGCGCGGCTGGCAGCACGCTCTGGGGCATCAACTGTCATTGCCCCTGGCCGCAAGGAGAATGTCCTGCTCTCGATTCGACAGGCCGAGCAGACGGGGACTTTACTCTATGCGGAACAGGCGCCGGTTACAGCAAGAAAGCAATGGCTGGCGGGGCATTTAAAACTGAGTGGCAAGCTGGTTCTGGATGCCGGAGCCGTCAAAGTGCTGGGTGAATCAGGGCGTAGCCTGCTCGCAGTCGGGGTGAAAGAAGTCAGTGGTCACTTCGCCCGTGGTGAGGTGGTGGCCTGTGTTGATGAACAGGGGCAGGAGATCGCGCGCGGCCTGATTAATTATAATTCTGAGGAAGTGGCAAAGATAAAGGGCCAGGCGAGTAATCAGATCGAATCCTTACTGGGTTATGTGGATGAGCCTGAACTGATTCATCGTGATAATCTGGTGCTGACATAAAAAAAGGGAAGCCAGTTTGACACCGACTTCCCCTGTAATGCATTGAAGCTAGCTATTAGCCTTCAAACATCTTCTTTTTATCAAGCTTGTACGTCCAGGGCAGGCGGTTATTCTTCCAGCCATTCACAATACGTTGGCCCTTCATTGGGCCTTGCTTGGCCTTGTCGCCTTCATAGCCATCAATAACGCTATAAACACGAGTGTAACCCAGGCTAGCTAGAACATTGGCGGCCTTGGTGCTGCGTTTACCTGACCGGCACATCAGCACGATTGTGTCGTGTTTGCCCAGACCTTTTTCCTTCAAACGGCGTGCAACTTCATTTGAGAAGCCAGAATTGACTTCCATTTCATAGCCGCCCTTTTTCTTGTTCCACTCGTATGAGTAGCTCAGTTCCATATATGGGATGACAGCATCAATAATGGTTGCGGTACCGAGGAAATTAACTTCTGCACGTGAGCGAACATCCACAAACAGCGTTTTCTTAGCATGCTTATGCATATGCTTCATCGTTTCTGGCGCTGTCATATACAGACCCAGTTGGGTTTGCTTTTTCTTAGGCAGCTTGGCATTGCTAACTGCAAATGATCCCGTGCTAGCCGAGATAACAATCCCGATAACGGTGATAAATGCTATAAATCGTTTCATGACAATATCCTCTTACAAAAAGTAAGTTATAGAAAGGATAGTAAAAAACTGTGACAATGCAAGAAATAATATCTAATAAAAACAATAACTTAAAAATTTAATGTGAAAAAATGCACAAAATTTAACCAAATTTCATGATTTTCTGGCATAAAAAAACCGGCCCAGAAGCCGGTTTTTCGAATCAGTATCTGCTCAATTTACATTGCGCGGATACGTGCATTCAGGCGACTTTTATGCCGTGCAGCCTTATTCTGATGAATCAGGCCTTTGTTGGCAGTCTTGTCAATGACAGAGATAGCCTGTTTAAAGGCGCCCTGAGCACCATCTTTATCACCAGATTTAATCGCGGCCAGCACTTTTTTCAAAGAAGTGCGGAACATAGAACGATACGCAGCATTATGCTGACGATTATTCTCGGCCTGACGTGCTCGTTTTTTTGCCTGTGCTGAATTAGCCAAGTTCTGTCTCCTGACATCTACAAATTCGGAAAGGCGCGTAATATGGCCGTTTAGCCTCGGTTTGTCAACATCATTGCGGATAAATTAGTCAGATCATCAAGTTTCAGGCTGAAAGTTATGTGATCCATGATTGATAGGATAAGATGAGCCCGAATTTCATTAAATCCTGACATTTGGCCAGATAATAACGATAAGAATCAGATGGGGCTGCTTAAATCCACCGCAATTGTGAGTACCATGACCATGATGTCCCGTGTTTTGGGACTGATCCGTGACATGGTCTTCACCCAGATCTTTGGCGCCGGGGCAGGCACGGATGCCTTTCTGGTTGCCTTCAAGATCCCGAATTTTTTGCGCCGCCTGTTTGCTGAAGGGGCCTTCTCACCTGCCTTTATTCCTGTTGTCTCTGAGTATAAGCAGCAGCGCTCACACAGAGAATTGCTGGAGCTGACAAACCGTACCGCGGGTACATTGGGCGTCATTCTGCTGTTTGTAACCATTGTCGCCGTTGTTGCTGCGCCAGTGGTGGTGAGTATTTTTGCGACGGGCTTCCTGCTCAAATTCCCGGAGAAGTTTGACCTCACCGTGCAAATGTTGCGCGTGACCTTTCCTTACATACTATTTATATCCTTGACTGCGTTGGCCGGCAGTGTGCTGAATGTTTATGGTCGTTTTGGGGTACCGGCGTTTACCCCAGTCTTCCTGAATATTCTATTGATCTTGGCAGCGGTGTATCTTGCGCCTTATATGGCCGAGCCAATTACCGCGCTGGCCTGGGGTGTGTTTGCTGCCGGAATCGTACAGTTACTCTTTCAGCTCCCTTTCCTGGCCAAGATTGGCTTATTGGGCCGACCTAGATGGGGCTGGCGGCATGAGGGGGTTAGGCGCATCGTCAAGCTGATGATCCCGGGCATTTTTGGTTCGGCCGTGATGCAAATCAATTTATTGCTCGATACCATTATTGCTTCGTTTCTGATCACAGGCAGTGTTACCTGGTTGTACCTGTCGGATCGTATGATGGAGCTGCCACTGGGTGTGCTGGGGATTGCCCTTGCCACCGTGATCCTGCCCGCCTTATCGAAAAAGCATTCGGATGATAATCCAGCTGGTTTTTCTCATACGCTGGACTGGGCTTTGCGCTGGGTGGTGCTTTTTGGGACGCCTGCCGCAGTGGCCCTGGCCGTGTTGTCCGGTCCTATTATAAGCACCTTGTTTCAGCATGGTGAGTTTGGCCCTAATGATGTCTATATGGCGCAGCTGAGCCTGATCGCCTATTCACTGGGAATACTTGGGTTTATTGCGGTAAAAGTACTCGCCCCGGGTTATTTTGCCCGTCAGGATACCCGCAGCCCTGTACGCATTGGCATCATCGCTATGGTGGTGAATATGGTGTGCAACTTTGCCTTTGTTGTGCCTATGGTGATGCTAGGGTTTGACGGGCCTCATGCCGGTCTGGCGCTCGCGACGACAGTTTCGTCATTTGTGAATGCGGGTCTATTGCTGCGTGGTTTGTGGAAGAGCGGTATCTATCGTCCCTATAAAGGTTGGCGCAAATTGTTTATCCAGGCCATTTTGGCAAATGGCGTGATGTTCGTAATGCTATGGATGACGACGGGGCAGCTGGAGACCTGGCTGGTTTCAAGCAGCATCACACGAATTGGCTGGTTGAGTGGGGTTGTTATGCTGGGTGCTGGGGTTTATTTTCTGATGCTCTGGCTCCTGGGTATACGTCTGCATCAACTGAGTCGTCCTGCAGATACAATTCGTTAAGCACGCCAAGAATCTTGATATACTCCCCGTTTTTGACTGGATTGATCCTGAGCGATGGAACTCATTCGCGGCCTGCATAATTTACGCCCCCGCCACCATGGTTGTGTTGCCACCATCGGAAATTTTGATGGTGTGCATCTCGGCCATCAGGCGGTGATCGGCCAGTTGGCGGAAGAAGCCGCAAGGCTCGGTTTACCGGCAGTGGTGATTACCTTCGAACCACAGCCGATGGAATATTTTTTAAAGGATAAGGTGCCGGCACGTCTCACCCGGTTCAGAGAGAAAATTATCGCCTTACGACGTTTTGCCGTTGATCGGGTTCTGGCACTGGCGTTTAATCAGAGCTTTGCCTCACTCACGGCAGAAGTGTTTATTGAAAAGATTCTGGTCGAGGGGTTGGGGATTCGGTATCTGGTTGTGGGTGATGATTTTCGCTTTGGGAAAAACCGTCTTGGAGACTTTCGCTTATTACAGACAGCGGGTCTGCAACATGGCTTTCAGGTCGTGAATATGCATACCTTCGCCATTGATAATGAGCGTGTTAGCAGTACCCGTGTTCGTCAGGCGCTCGATTCGGGAGATTTACACACTGCTGAATGCCTGTTGGGCCGTGATTACCGCATGAGCGGTCGGGTTGTGCATGGCGAAAAGCTGGGCAGGCAGTTAGGCTACCCGACAGCAAACATATATTTGCACCGACGTGCCTCGCCCTTGCAGGGGATTTTTGTGGTCGAGGTATATGGACTTGAGGGGGAACCCTTACAGGGTGTGGCCAGTCTCGGTACCCGTCCCACTGTCGATGGAAAAAAGGTATTATTAGAAGTCTACCTGTTTGATTTTGACCGGGAAATATACGGGGAACATCTGCAGGTGAGTTTCCTGCACAAGCTGCGGGACGAAGAAAAGTTTGATTCTCTGGAAGAACTAAAGGCAAAGATTGCCGACGATGTGCAACGGGCACAGGATTATTTTAAGACAGCAACAAAGTAGTGAACTGGAAGTAGAGTGGCAGATTATAAAGACACATTGAATTTACCGAAGACAAATTTCCCGATGAAGGCGAATCTGTCTCAACGCGAGCCCAATTTTCTCAAACAATGGGAAAAAATGGATCTATACGGCAAGCTGCGCGAAGCGGGCAAAGGTCGGCCACAGTTTATTTTGCACGATGGCCCGCCCTATGCAAATGGTGATATTCACCTCGGTCATGCCGTTAATAAGGTTCTAAAAGATATTATTGTTAAATCCAAAACCCTGAGTGGTTTTGATGCGCCCTATATTCCCGGTTGGGATTGTCATGGTCTGCCGATTGAATTGCAGGTCGAAAAGAAAAAGGGCAAGGCCGGCGTTAAAATTTCTCCAGCAGATTTTCGTAAGGCCTGTCGCGAATATGCACAAAGACAGGTTGATGGACAGCGCAAGGACTTTAAACGTCTTGGTGTGTTTGGTGATTGGGAAAATCCCTATCTGACCATGAATTTTAAATTCGAGGCCGACATCATTCGTAGCCTTGGTCAAATCATTGAAAAAGGCCATTTGCATAAAGGTTCCAAGCCTGTGCACTGGTGTATCGACTGTGGATCGGCTCTGGCCGAAGCTGAAGTTGAATATGAAAATAAAACCTCACCTGCCATTGATGTACGTTTCGAAGTGCTGGATGAGTCGGCATTCTTAGCCCAGTGTCATCACGTCGATGATAAAGGCAAGGGGCCACTATCAGTTGTGATCTGGACAACCACGCCCTGGACTCTGCCCGCCAATCAGGCGGTGGCATTAAATCCAGAGCTGGATTATGCCGTGGTACAAACACAGGGCATTGCCGAGCATGTGCCTGAACGTCTGGTGATTGCCGAAGCCATGTTGAAAGATGTGATGGCGCGCTACGAACACGATGATTATAAAGTCATCGCCTATTGTAAAGGCGAGGTACTGGAAGGCTTAAAACTACAACATCCATTCTACCCGCGTGAAGTGCCCATTATTCTCGGCGACCATGTCACAACAGAGGCCGGTACTGGTGCAGTCCATACCGCACCTGGCCATGGTACAGATGACTATGTCGTGGGGACACGTTATAACTTAAAAGTTGATAATCCCGTTGATGCCAGTGGCGTATTTGTCAAAGGTACACCTTTGCTTGAAGGACAGCATGTCTTTAAAGCCAAT
>JAOULB010000200.1 GCA_029882235.1 Gammaproteobacteria bacterium
GGCTGAATCCTTCTGGACGGAAATCAATGACCGTTATGAACAGGGTCGCCACAATATCGAACGTCCCCTGCTGCCACCCGCTGAGCTGTTTTTACCCGTTAATGAACTGTTTGCCGGACAGAAAAATTTCCCCCGTATTGAACTACAACACTTTGCCCATGAAGAAACATCGGCGCAGAATTTCTGCACGCAGGCACCGCCGCACTTAAATCTGGACGTTCGGGCGAATGAACCCGCTGCTGCGTTACTTGAGTTTATCAAGAGCTTTGATGGGCGCATTCTGTTCACTGCAGAGAGCACCGGACGGCGCGAGACTCTGCTTGAATTGCTGCGTGGACACGCCATTACCCCCGAGTTGTTTGATTCCTGGCAGGCCTTTAAACAATCTGAGCAACATCAGGGCATCACGGTTGCGCCACTGGAACAGGGGCTGTTACTGGAACAGCCAAAACTCGCCGTTATTGCCGAATCGCAGTTGTTTGGCCAGCAGGTCATGCAACGTCGCCGTCGCCAACGCAGTCAGCGTGACGGCGATAATATCGTACGCAATCTGGCAGAACTCAGTGTCGGTGCCCCCGTGGTCCACGAAGACCACGGTGTGGGTCGCTATCTTGGTCTGGAAACCATGAATCTGGGCGATATGGATACCGAGTTCCTGACCCTGGAGTATGCCGGTGGTGACAAGCTCTACGTGCCTGTATCAGCCCTGCACCTGATTAGTCGCTATACCGGCGCCGCGCCTGAATCCGCGCCCCTGCACAGACTAGGTTCAGGCCAGTGGGAAAAGGCCAAACGTAAGGCCAGTGAACGCATTCGTGATGTTGCCGCTGAATTACTCGATATTTACGCCAAGCGTGAGGCGAGACAGGGCTTTGCCTACTCCATTGACGAACTGCAATACCGTACCTTTGCCGCCAACTTCCCCTTCGAGGAAACCCCTGATCAGCAGGATGCTATCCATGCTGTGCTGGAGGATATGCGCTCGCCACGCCCAATGGATCGACTGGTCTGTGGTGATGTTGGCTTTGGTAAAACCGAAGTGGCCATGCGCGCGGCCTTTGCCGCTATTCAGGGCTCAAAGCAGGTTGCCGTACTGACGCCGACCACCCTGTTAACCCGCCAGCATCTGGAAAATTTCCGCGATCGCTTTGCCGACTGGCCGGTTCGGGTTGAATCACTGTCACGCTTTAATTCGAAAAAAGAACAAACCAAAGCCATTCAGGATCTTGCTGAGGGTAAAGTCGATATTATTATCGGTACCCATAAGCTGTTACAGGATGACATCAAGTACAAACAACTCGGGCTGGTGATTATTGATGAAGAACACCGCTTTGGGGTAAGACAAAAAGAGCGTTTCAAGTCGCTGCGCTCAGAAGTCGATGTACTCACACTAACCGCTACCCCGATCCCTCGCACGCTGAATATGGCTGTATCTGGTATTCGTGAGTTATCCATTATCGCTACACCACCGGCACGCCGTCTGGCGATCAAAACCTTTGTCTCACAATGGAGTGACAGCGTCATCAAAGAGGCCTGTCTGCGTGAGATCAAACGTGGTGGTCAGGTCTATTTCCTGCACAATGAAGTCGAAAACATCGAACAGCAGGTCAAAAAACTGCAGGAATTAATCCCCGAGGCCAGTATTCATTTTGCCCATGGGCAAATGCGTGAACGTGAACTGGAACAGGTGATGTCTGATTTTTACCATCAGCGATTTAATATCCTGGTGTGTACCACAATCATTGAAACCGGTATCGATATTCCCAGCGCTAACACCATCATTATTAATCGTGCCGACCGTTTTGGTCTTGCGCAGCTGTATCAATTGCGCGGTCGTGTCGGTCGTTCGCACCATCGCGCCTATGCCTATCTGGTCATTCCTCCCATCAACAGTATCACCGCTGATGCACGTAAACGACTGGAAGCAATTGAATCCATTGAAACACTGGGCACCGGCTTTACCCTGGCAACCCATGATCTTGAGATTCGTGGTGCGGGTGAATTGCTCGGTGAAGATCAAAGCGGACAAATGCATGAAATTGGTTATAGCCTGTACACTGAATTACTGGAACGCGCTGTTACGGCATTAAAAGAAGGTCGTGAACCAGAACTAGATAAAAGTGCGGCAAAACAAATTACCGAAATCGATCTGCATATCCCGGCTTTAATCCCGGAAGATTATTTACCGGATGTGCATGAGCGCCTGATCATTTATAAACGCATCGCCAGCTGTGGTGATCACCGAGCACTCAAAGAACTTCAGGTCGAAATGATTGATCGCTTTGGTCTGTTACCGGCTGCAACAAAGACTTTATTCGAGATCGCTGAGTTGCGCTTAAAGGCGACACCACTGGGTATTCAGAAAATTGATTTAAATACGTCTGGGGGCTATTGCAGTTTTCAGGATAAACCCAATATTGATCCAACTCAGATCATTCAGTTAATACAGACACAGTCTTCTATTTTTAAGCTCGACAACGGTGGGCAAAAACTACGCATTAATAAAGACATGCCGGATAAAGACTCTCGACTAAAACAGCTGGAACAATTATTAGATTATCTTCTACAAAAGAATGCGGCTTGATCAAATAAAGGGGAGTTACTTACGAAACATCCCCAGGAAGCCTTTCTTTTTAACCGTTGCATGCTCATCATGAAGTTTATTGTCTGAAGCCAGCAATTCACTTTGACGTTGATTCTGCTCATACATAACTTTTGCTCGAAGGCGACGACGTTCTGATTCCGACATTTCCAGATCAAAAAAACTTTTGTTCTTTCTAGCGATATAGTTACCCATTTTATCCAGCATTTCTTCGCTAATAGATTCGGGCGAGAACTGTAGTTGACGATTACCCAGAGTATCGAAATTATAAATGGTTAAGTTAATACTGCTGTTATTGATGTCTACCCCAAACTTGAACGTAATGGGCACCATCTGCTCAATATTAAACTGAGCCCCAACGACCATTTTTTTCTCATCCAGCTGTAATTTGGTGTGAGACTTTAAGTGATACTGTTGTAAGAAACGTGTCCATTTTTCTACGTTGAGCTTACCTTCAACTGCAACCGATATTGGCTCATCAGCAACACAGGCAAAACTTAAGATCACTTCTTCCATACGTTCACGACTGTCTGTCTGAATGGCATAATCCTGCTGCAGAAGATCTTTCAGCTCCGCAAGATCACCCAGGCTATAGCTCTTGCGAATATCCAGACCCAGGGTATTCAGATGGGTGCTCACTTCATGAAGATAGGCATAGAGGCGCTCCATTTTCGGCAGGATCCGTTCCTGATAAATGGCCTCAAGCTGTTCGGCGCGTTTCTCAGCAGCACGGTTGAGCATTTGCTGCTTTTCAGATTCAAGTTTTAATTCATCCAGGTAACGCATGCTCGTCTCGATATTAGGATCTGATGTCACAGGATATATTCAATTTTCATGCCCAAATAATGCTTGCTCGAATCCGAAATTATCAAAATCCCTGATTCTCTGGGGATAAAGAATGCCATCCAGGTGGTCGACCTCATGCTGCACAACTCGAGCGTGAAATCCTGACACCTGACGCTCGATTTTTTCTCCCAGTGGATCAAAGCCGCTATAGCAGATCTCAGCATATCTGGGGACACTGGCACGTAGGCCGGGGACACTCAAACATCCTTCCCACCCTTCTTCAATATCGTCACTCAGGGGCCGAACTTCAGGATTAATTAGGATCGTTTCAGGTACAGACTCGGCATCCGGATAACGTGGGTTATGGCCAAAGCCAAAAATCACCACACGCAGGCTAACACCGATCTGGGGTGCGGCCAGACCTGCCCCATCCAGATGCCGCATAGTGTCAAACATGTCCGCTATGAGGTCATTTAATGCCGGTGTGTTAAACTCCTGTACAGGTTCGGCAACTTGCCGTAATGTCGGATGTCCCATAAGAAGCACAGTTTTGACAGTCATAATTTTTTAAGCTTAAATTCAATCATTCACATAATTTTATAACGACAATAATGAAAAAATACTTAACAAGCCTGATTCTGATTCCTGCAATTTTGTTCCCATTTTCTACCCTGTCGCAGGATGAGGAAAATATCCTTTATTATGACGTTGAAATCATTATTTTTGAAAACAAGAATAATGATGTTGAAATCGCAGAGATCTGGAAAAAGTCTGGCGACTTACTGATCCCAGAGGACTCAGTCACACTTGGGCGGCCCCTGACTGTTAAGCTTGACCCAGAGTATAATCCGAAACAATCCTTTAAATTACTTGCCGCCGAAGATTTGTTACTTAAGGAAGAAATCGATTCCCTGAAACAATCTGAAAACTATAAAATTCTTTTACACACAGGCTGGCGCCAGCCGGGCATGCCCCGAGAAAAGGCCCTGAGTGTGAACTTTAAACATGCCATTGCTGAAATTGAATCAGCTGAAGAAACCACTACCGGTATAATCAACCCTGAACAAACCGGAACCACTACAAAAAACCCTGAGCAAGCTGATTCTCCTGAACCAGCAAAGATTACTGGGAACCTGCAGGGCGTGATTAAGATTATTCTGTCACGCTATCTGCATACGGACATTGAGCTGGTTTATAAAAAGACGACTGAAGACTTTTTGGCAAACCGGTTTGATGCAGACTATCTTGAAAATCGTGCAGGCAAGAGTGATACCTATTATTTAAAACAACTGCGAAGAATGCGTAGCAAGGAACTGCATTATATTGACCACCCTGTCATCGGAGTTCTGCTTAAAATAACTCCGCACAATAATGGCAAGCCACTTACAACATCATAATAAGGGAATGACGGACTCGAGCAGTCTTTTAACTTTTTCAATACCGCCAATAAGGTTTACTTCAATCTCAGCCATGGTAATCTC
>JAOULB010000201.1 GCA_029882235.1 Gammaproteobacteria bacterium
TCGTCTTTAATAGGTATATTATCAATAAAAACAAAGACATATAGGTGTCGGATATTGTTACACCCCGTTATTTTTACCATAGGTGTATGAGAAATAAGGCTTTTTATGTTAACTGCATCACATTTTCGCTGGATTTAGTCCCAAATAGTGTCGAGAAATCTGACATTTTAGTCTTTAAAAATACTTATTTACAATAATATCAATTAGTTACAAATCTGGCAGGCTTATTGCTCTTACTATCTCAAGAACTACTAATCACTGAGGTCGTTAAGAATGTATATGAGTGAAGCACAGTTATTAGAAATCGGACAAACACAGTTTGCTCAAAATCTGGTGCACGATGAGTCGCTGGAAAGCAAGCTGGAAGCAGAGCAGTACACACATCTGCTCAATACAGTAAATGCAGCGCGGGAGGGTGTTGCCTGGCTCGAAAATGATGAACCTGAGGCAGAGATTATCTTTGACTGATTGTCATCCTTTCGTCTAAAGCCAGACACAGACCGCTGCTAAGTTCAGCGGTTTTTTTTGTCTGTCAGAAACGGAAACCTAACTGCAGGCCGATGCTTTTATCACGACTATTCCCAGCATAGGCCAGGTCTACATGAATACCGAGCGGAGAGAATCCGAGGCCAAAGGTTGTGATGTCTTCTTCAGTAGTGGTGGTTGCGATGCGATTATGGATTTGCCCTAGTCGCACCTGCAAAAAATTAAATACATCAAGCTCAATACCTGCGGAAATGAATTGGGTTTCTTCTTCAAGTCCTGCTGGGGGATTCTTGGTGATGTCGACATCGATCGCAATGGTGGTCCAGTCTGTTTGATGGGCAATGCCCGCTCTGATCTGAGGTTTTACTTCGATGATGTTTCCAAGTGCTGTGGCATAAGATTTTTTACTGATGTTTTTAGCAACAACACCTAAACGGAAACCACCGCCTAAATAGGTTGCCAGGCCGACATCTATATTTGAATCGGAATATTCTGTTTTACCCTGGTCAGAATCGACTGCAGTTGATTCAACGCCACCAGAAGCGTCAAATGTTGTGACTTCTACAGTTTTGGGAGTTATACCAATAGCTACCGGAAAACCAAAAAGACGAAAGTCTGAGGCAAGGGTGAGTCCAGTTTCGTGTAAAACCGCACCACGGACATTTACTTTTGATGTTAAACCTGTGGTTAGATCTGTTGCGGTGCTACCTGATAGATATGTTGCTCCACCTGGTGCAGTTCCATTCGCTTCGTAATACTCTAATTCAGTCGCAAAAACGCCCAGACCTGATGTGTCAGATATCTGGATATCCAGATCTGCGCCGCCTATAACACGGGCATTGGTCATCACTGAAATTCCAACAGTTTTGTTTGGGATGCCAATAACAGCCCCTAAATTGGCCTCAAAAACCAGGGCCTTGTTTGATAAAGAATTAAAGCCTGCGATTAGATTTCGTGCTGCTGTTGCCACATTGCCCGCATTGGCCTGGGTTGGGCTAGCATTGAATGTAGTAATCGAATTGGACAGGGTTGTCTCGTATTGGGCAGCCTGAAATGCATCCAGGGCATCCTGAAGGCCCTCAGGATCAGCGGCGCGAAGACCAAATACCGGAATTTCCAGGCTGAAATCATCATCAACATGAGTAATCGCCAGCATGGCAGGATTAAAATAACTTGCGTTACCGCTGGTGGCTGAGGCGACGCCCGTTCCACCCATGCCTAGCGAGCGTGGATCAAATGAGCCAAATGAGACGGCATGGGCATGGGAGATATTGAACGCAACAATCAATATTGCGATCAGAGTGTGTAACCATTTTTTCATAAGACCAATTCCTTTACTGATCAGGAATTGATAGCGTCTAGAAGAGAAATAACTTTACACTTATACAAATTAAGGACTACTGCATCACATTTTAGAATTGAATACCAAGCTGGAGTGCCGCTTCTGTTTCATCGTCGCTACCAGCCACGCCTAGATCCAGGTGTAATCCCAGAATATAAAGCCCAACGCCCGCGGATGCGATGCCTGCCTCAGCATCACCTTCAGCACTCAGGTTATGTCGATAACCAAGTCGTAACTGCAGTAAAGAGAAATCAAGTTCGGCACCAAGCGCAACGAAACGTGTTTTTTCTCTGGTATATCCAATGCTTTCATTTTCAGTAACATCCACATCCAGGGCAAATACGGTCCAGTTTGTATGATGAGAAATACCAACTCGAGATTGAGGTTTGATTTCAATCGTATTGCCAAGAACCGTTTTGTATTCCTTAGAAATTAGATTCTTGGTAACAAAGCCGACTTTCCAGTTTTCATTTAGTTTTTTGGCGATACCAACATCGATATTGCTATCACTGTACTCAAGCTCATTGGCACCTGAGCCATCTCCATCTGTATCAGCCTGTTCGACAGCAGATGAATAATCAAAAGTCGTGACCTGTACAGTTTTTGGAACAATACCAATCGATATCCCACCTAAGAAATCAAACTCATGTGATAAGGCAACACCACCCTCAAGAATATACGCACCAATTAAATTCGCTGAAGAGGTTAAACCTGCAGGATCATAAAAGTCACCTGAGCCCGAGTCATATAACGTCAAGTCAGGCGTGCCAGAACCGGTATCTAGCCAGACAAGTGTATCAATATAACGTTGAATAAGATTTGTATCTGCAGCAGTGACATTAAGGTTTATTCCCGCCATGGCACGAAATTGGGCTAATACACCAATACCCAATGATTTACTCGGTATAGCAAGGTTTACACCGCCATGAACTTCAATATCAAGTGCCTTACCAGATAATGAATTCAAACCGTTTAGTAGTTGTTCTGTGGCAGTAGCGGCATCAGCAGCTGAGGTATTGCCTGCATTATAGCCATTTATTGCATTATTGAATGTTGTTTCATATTGTCCATCCTGATAGGCCTCTAAAGCGTCTAACAGTTCTTCTGGGTCAAATGCTCTTACCCCAACAGTTGGGACAAGCAGGCTAAAATCGTCGTCTTCGTCAGCGATTGAGAGTAGTGCTGGGTTGTAATAGGTCGCGTGATCAATATTTGCTGATGAGACACCTGTGCCACCCATTGCCAGTGAGCGAGGGTCAAAATTACCGAATGACGCAGCATGCGCCGTCAATGTTGTTAAAGCAAACGATAGCAATGAGATGAATATAAAACGAAGACTCTTGTTCACAATGGGGCACTCCAGATAGCTATGATTAATTGCCTGCAGGCAAGTCCTTCTTCTCCTTCGGCTTAAAATTCATTGGCTTTAGGGAATGAGTCACACTAGAAGAGGCGAAAGCATATAATCAGAATGCGGAGAAATACCTTGAGTCCAACGCAATCAACAACTTAAAAGTGCTAAAATAGCATGAAAATAAAATGCCAAATAAATGACATTTAGTGTTAAATTTGATGGAGCATTGTTTGGCAGCAGTATTTTAAATTCGCTGCATGAACAAACTCGATGGCGATTTTAATTTAGCCAGGCGGCTGTCGCTGGAGACAAATCAGGCCTTTCTTAGTCTGAATAGTATGATATAAAGCTCGTTTTACCGTAATTTACTATACATAATAAACAAACACTTAAAATTCACTTGAACCAACAAACCTCAACCCCCGTTATTCCTAGACCTGAGCACACGCTTTCGCGTGAAGATATCAGCGAAAATGCGCTGAAGGTGCTCTATCGACTGAAAAAAGCGGGCTATGCCGCATACCTTGTTGGTGGTGGTGTCCGTGATTTATTACTCGGCCACCATCCAAAGGATTTTGATATCGCCACAGATGCCTTGCCTGAGCAGGTTAGAGAACTATTTCGTAATAGCAGAATCATTGGCCGCCGTTTCCGCCTGGTTCATGTTCGTTATGGTCGTGACATTATTGAAGTGGCTACCTTTCGTTCTCACTATGAAGAGGGTGACGAAGGAGAGGGACAGGTCACAAACGGATTAGTCTTGCGTGATAATGTTTTTGGTACGCTGGAAGATGATGCCTGGCGACGCGATTTCACCGTTAATGCACTTTATTACAATATCGCCGACTTTTCTGTTGTTGATTATACCAATGCAATGCCCGATCTACATTCGCGCACACTGCGAATTATTGGTGAGCCAGCGGTGCGTTTACAGGAAGATCCAGTACGTATGCTCCGGGCGATTCGTTTTGCTGGCAAGCTTGATTTTGAGATTGAACCTGAACTGGCAAAAGAGATTCGGGCACAGGGTGAGCGCCTTGAGTTGGTACCACCGGCAAGACTGTTTGATGAAGTACTAAAACTGTTTTTCTCCGGCCATGCAGAAAAAACATTGAGACTGTTAGAAGACTATCAGCTACTGGAATATCTTTTTGCGCAGACATCAAAGTACATCAAGCAGAGCGGTGATTCAGAAAAGTTTGTTCAGATTGCATTACGTAATACGGATGAACGGCTTAGCAGTGGCAAAACAGTCAATCCGGCGTTTTTGTTTGCGACATTTTTGTGGCCTGTTGTGCAGGAGAAAAGCAGCTTATTACAAAAAACCGGACAGACGCTTATTCAATCCCTCCATAGTGCTGGTCAGGAGGCGGTGCGAGAGCAAAATGCGCAAGTCGCGATTCCAAAGCGGTTTAGTTTAATGATGAAAGAGATCTGGACCTTTCAGGCGCGGCTGCAACAGCGTCGTGGCAAACGACCACTTGGACTATTTGAGCATAAGCGTTTTCGCGCGGCCTATGATTTTTTATTGCTGCGGAATGAGTCCGGCGAAGATTTGGCTGAATTATGTGAATGGTGGACGCGTTTTCAGCAGGTTAGTCCTGATGAGCGAAATTCAATGTGCAAGGCGAAAGGTGGACCACGCAAAAAACGTACTCGTTCACGCAATAAAAAACCTGAAAGTG
>JAOULB010000202.1 GCA_029882235.1 Gammaproteobacteria bacterium
GAGATTGTCGGCTATGGCATTCGTCGATTTGAGTTTGACAATTATCTATTAAAACGTTGTCAGGCTGAGTTTATAGCCAATACCAAGTTCAAAAGCATGACTTATGCCGATGGTTACTGGACCGTGAATGAGCAGTATCGCGCCAGACTGGTGATTGGTGGAGGTGGACATTTCTGTCCAGTGGCACGTGCCATTGGTGCCCGACCTGGGAATAGCGAACGCATTGTTGCGGCGCAGGAAATCGAATTTGAAATGACTGACGAGCAAAAGGCACAGTGTCCAGTCAGTGGTGAGATGCCAGAGCTGTTTTTCTGCGAAGATCTGGAAGGCTATGGCTGGCTAGTGCGTAAAGGCGATTATCTGAACATTGGTCTTGGCCGTGAAGACAATCATAAGTTATCCGAACATGTTAGTGCCTTTGTGCAGATGTTGAAAAAACAGGGCAAGATCCCATTCGATACCCCAGAGAAGTTTCATGGCCATGCCTATTTGCTTTACCCTCATGCAAAACGTGAAGTTGTCGCTGATGGCGTCATGTTAATTGGCGATGCTGCCGGACTGGCCTATCCACAAAGCGGGGAAGGTATTCGTCCTGCGGTTGAAACGGCGATGATGGCGGCAAGTACAATAAAAAGTGTGGCTGGCAATTATTCCAGTGCGGCATTGCAATTGTACCGTCAGCAAATGGAAGCACGCTTTGGCGAACGTCAGCCTGCGCCTGACTTTCTGGAACGACTGCCTTTATTTCTGAAACAGTTTTTTGCTCGGCACTTATTGGCCAGTCGCTGGTTTGCGCAACACGTGGTGATGGATCGCTGGTTCCTGCATCGTCAGCAGGCTCCACTGGTTTGTGAACAAACGGATTAAGCTGTGAACTTTTTTCCAGTTAAATTCATTTATAGCGTTTTCATTTCAGCCCTCTTTCTCAGTCTTTTATCCTGTAGTAAACCCAAGCCCGATGATCAACAGATCATGGATACCCTGGCGATCATGACCAAAGCAGTCAAAGAGAAAAAAGTTAATGATCTAATGCTTTACTTTGACGCCGGTTTTCGTGGCCAGCAGCGATTGTATAAATCGGATATGCGGACTCTGGCACTGTATCAATTCCGAGCCTTTAAGAATCTTGGTGTGGTTGTGTCGAAGGTCGATATTAAGTTGAAGGATAAAGAGGCCAGTGTAACGGCCTATGTATTACTGGCCGGCACTGATGCGGCATTACCTCAGGGCGGACGTTTACTGGAAGTGGAATCAAGCTGGCGCAAGGAAAAAGATCACTGGCTTATCTATCAGGCAAAATGGAAAGATGTCGTCGGTGAGCAGCGCCAGCCCTAGACCTCTTTAGCTTGATCGGTTATCAGCATTGATGTCGTGGGTGTGTACAGAAAATTCTCCTGCCTTCCGATCTGCAAAAAAGAATTCCAGTGTATGGGTGATGGTGCGAAAGGCGAGTTGTGACCAGGGGATCTGATCTTCAGTGAACAGCTCTACTTCAAGGCTCTCAATACCGGGGCTAAAGTCCAGATCAAGCAGCCGCGAACGATACAGCACATAGACCTGATTCACATGCGGAAGACTGAAGATGGCATAAATGCCTTCAATCTCAACCCGCGCATTGGCCTCTTCCAGACATTCGCGCATGGCGGCCTGTTCCATGGTTTCACTGTTTTCCATAAAACCAGCCGGCAGGGTCCAGAGTCCGTGGCGGGGTTCGATCGCACGTTTACATAAAAGAATGCGATCTTCCCACACCGGGATACAGCCAGTGACGACTTTCGGGTTCTGGTAGTGAATGGTCTCGCAGTGATCGCAGATATGGCGGGGGCGATTATCGCCGTCCGGGATACGAACCTGAACCGGCTTGCCACATTCACTGCAAAAGTTCATTGCAGCTGAGAGCGCCTACTTTTTCGCACCAGGAGGGGTAAAGCCACTCGGCATTTCAGTGGCATCGCCTTCTTTGAACAGAAAACCGACCATGTGCTGCTCGATCACCTGCATACTGCCGGGATCGGCGGTATTCAGGCGATTTTCATTGATAATGATGGTCAGGCGCTGTAACCACTGCTGCCAGCCCTCATTGGAAATATTGTCAAAAATACGTTGGCCCAACTCACCGGGATAGGGCGCTGAATCAAGGCCGGGGGCTTCTTTTTGCAAAACCTGGCAGAAAACACTGCGCGACATACGAATTACTCCATCTTGCTATTACAATCATTTAAACTAAATTAGGGCCTGAATAAGGCGACCGAATATGGTATAATAACCAAGTATCTGACTCGGTTATTATCGGGCATCACCCAGAAGGTGTAAAGCATAAAGACTTAAGAGAGATTTGACCATGACACAAACCGGATTTAATCAAACAATTATTGATCAAGAAATTAAAATGAGTGCTGCTGCTGCAGAGCAGATGAAGGCACTGATGGCCAGCGCTGAGGGCGGAGTTGAAGGTATCCGCGTATTTGTAACCGGTGGCGGCTGTGGTGGTATGACCTACGGTATGACCTATGCCGAAGCGACCCACCCCTATGACAAGGTGCTCGAAGGCGAAGGTTTTAAGCTAATGGCGGATGCCATTGCCGTGAGTTATCTGAAGGGCTGCGATATCGATTATGTTGAAAATGGCCTGAATTCGTCATTTGTCTTCAACAACGTCTTTCAGAGTGTCGGTGGTTCTGGCGTCTGTGGCGGTTGTGGCGCGGCAGGTGGTGGCTGCGGCTAATCCATTTCAAAAAGCCGAGAGACTTTTCCAATGCAACACCAGGCCGTTCAGCCGGCACGTATTCATGCGGGCAGGGTACTGGTGATTGCGCCTCATGGTAGTTATCGTAGCTCCGCCTTTATTCAGGCTGCACAGCAACAGGGTATAGAAGTTTTAATTGCCTCACAGGGTGAATATTCTATTGTTAGTGAATTTGCCAAGGGCCTGCAAATTGATCTAAATGATGAACAACAGTCCTTAGAGAAAATTCTTCAAGCGGCAGAACAACAAACCTTCACTGGCATTATCGGCACCGATGATGCGACCACGGTGCTGGCAACACGGGTCGCGCAAGAGCTGGGGCTGCCTCACAATCCGGTAGCGGCAGTTCGCATTGCGCGGAGTAAGGATCAGGCGCGTCAGTGTCTGGCGCAGCACAATGTTCGTATCCCAGATTTTCGGATTATTAATACCGCCACTGCACTTGATGCACAACTTGAAGGCGTAACTTATCCTGCAGTGATTAAGCCTGTTGCTCTGTCAGCCAGTCGAGGTGTTATCAGAGTCAATGATCGTGCTGAACTCGATGCGGCGATCACGCGAATTACGGCAATTTTGCAGGACGAGCTGCAACTCAGTGAACAACAACGACAGACTCTATTGCTGGAGCAATTCATACCAGGTAAAGAAGCCGCCCTTGAGGGCATGCTTTATGGTGGTGAGCTCGATGTGTTGAGTCTGTTCGATAAACCCGATCCAATGGATGGCCCGTTTTTCGAAGAAACTTACTATGTCACGCCATCGAGTTTTAGCGCGGAAGTACAGGCTGCAATCAAGCAGGAAGTGCAGGCCGCCTGTCATGCCTATGGCTTAACGGAAGGGCCCGTGCATGCCGAGTGTCGAATTAATGAAGAAGGTATATGGATACTGGAAGTAGCTGCACGCACTATTGGTGGCCTATGTGGTCGGCTGTTGCGTTTTGGAACAGGTCATAATCTTGAAGATCTAGTGTTGGCCCATGCTCAGACTAAACGTATTAAGGTCGGTGCACAGGAGGGTGCGGCTGGCGTGCTTATGATTCCGATGTCCGAAGCCGGTATTCTTAAACGCGTTGAAGGCCTGCTTGATGCGCAGCGTGTTCCCGGTATCGAAGAGGTCAGTATTCAAATTCGAGATGGTTATGAGTTGGTGCCCTTGCCTGAAGGCGGCAGTTATCTTGGATTCATATTTGCACGTGCAGAAACTTCGGTACAGGTTGAACAGGCTCTGCGTCAGGCACACGACTGCTTAAATATTGTTGTGGCGCCCTTGTGGAAAGTAAAAATCTAACTGGATGGGGATAACATGAGTCAGGACGAGAAATCAGTAACCGAATACCAGTTGCAACCGACTCGCTTACAGGAAGCGATGGGCGATGGCACCACGCGTTGTCATTTGTGTTTATGGCGTTGCCGGCTTAAACATGGTCAACGCGGCTTTTGTCAGGCACATGTGAATCGTAATGGCACTTTATATAATTTGTCGTACGGCATTATCTCCGCCATTGATATCGGTCCGATAGAAGATAAGCCCGTTAAACATTATCGACCCGGGACTAAAATACTCTCCGTTGGCAGCTATGGCTGTAATTTTCGTTGTGGTGGTTGCCATAATCTTGATATCTCATGGGGCGTGGAAGCGCTGGATGATTTAGCCAGGGGTCAATCGACTGCGGCCTATGTTTCTCCACAAGAGCTTGTTGAGGCCGCTTTACGCCATGGTGTTGAAGGTATCGCCTTTACCTATTCGGAGCCGGCAATCTGGTTGGAATATATTCTGGATGTCGCACCTATCGCCAGGCAGAACGGTTTGTATCTTGTTTATGTTTCCAATAGCTTTGTCACCGATGAAGCGCTGGAGATGATGGCACCGCATATTGATGTGATGTGTTCTGACATCAAGAGCCTTGATGAAGATTTTTATAAAGAGATATGCCGATTGGCGACGGTCGATCAGGTGCTGGGTTCAATTAAAAAGGCGCAGCAACTGGGTGTTCATGTTGAGACCCGAACCAATATTATTCCGCAGAAGAATGATGACCCTGAGATGCTGAAGCGAATCGGTATCTGGATTAGAGATAATCTGGGGGCAGACAGTCCCTGGC
>JAOULB010000203.1 GCA_029882235.1 Gammaproteobacteria bacterium
TTTACGAAATGTTACCGAGATGGATGAAAAGTAGGGATAAGCCTCTCAGCGATCCGTAATTTCATGATTTTTGTTTGCAAATCGGGTAAGCTAAGCGCCCTTTTAGGTGCCAGATTCAGAGATAATACCCGCAGCATTTAACAAGAATTTTCATTTGTGATTGATAAAGATTGAGGAAGTCCATGTTCAATAAAAAAATGACCATCGCCAGCTTCGACAAGGAACTGGCAGACGCTATCGGCCATGAAGTCACTCGTCAGGAAGAGCATATCGAGCTGATTGCTTCGGAAAATTACGCCAGCCCACGTGTGATGGAAGCACAGGGCTCAGTACTGACGAATAAGTATGCCGAGGGCTATCCCGCCAAGCGTTATTACGGTGGTTGTGAGAATGTGGACGTGGCCGAGCAACTGGCCATTGACCGGGTAAAACAGCTGTTTGGTGCCGATTATGCCAATGTTCAGCCCCATTCAGGCTCGCAGGCCAATGCTGCGGTCTATTTTGCCTTATTACAGCCCGGCGACACAGTCCTCGGTATGAGTCTGGCGCATGGCGGACATCTGACCCACGGTGCCAAGGTCAGCTTCTCTGGGAAATTGTTTAATGCGGTTCAGTATGGTCTGAATGAAGAGACGGGCGAAATCGATTACGACCAGGTCGAGCAACTGGCCAAAGAGCATAAGCCGAAAATGATCGTGGCTGGTTTCTCAGCCTATTCACAGATCGTGGACTGGCAGCGTTTTCGTAAAATTGCCGATGAAGTCGGCGCCTATCTGATGGTCGATATGGCCCATGTGGCTGGATTAATTGCGGCGGGTGTTTATCCAAATCCGATACCCCATGCCGATGTGGTGACTTCGACTACACACAAGACTTTGCGTGGTCCTCGTGGCGGTATTATTCTGTGTAAATCCAATCCTGAGCTGGAGAAAAAATTCAATTCCATGATTTTCCCGGGTACTCAGGGGGGGCCGCTGATGCATGTGATCGCCGCTAAGGCAGTGGCCTTCAAGGAGGCACTGGATCCTGAATTCAAAACCTATCAGCAGCAAGTGGTGAAGAACGCCAAGGCCATGGCCAGTGTCTTCATCGATCGAGGCTTTGATGTGATCTCAGGCGGGACTGAAAACCACCTGTTTCTGGTTAGCTTCATTGAGCAGGGCCTGACCGGCAAGGATGTCGATGCCTGGCTCGGTGCCGCGAATATTACCATCAATAAAAACTCGGTACCCAATGATCCCCAGTCACCCTTTGTGACCAGTGGAATCCGTGTTGGTACACCGGCCATCACCACCCGTGGCTTTGGCGAGACCGAAGCAGGTCTATTGGCGGGCTGGATGTGCGACATTATTGACTCCAGGGGTGACCAGGCCATGATTGAAAGCACCCAGGGCAAGGTGCTGGATATCTGTCAGCGTTACCCGGTATATGCCGATTAATCTGGGCGGTAAGTTGTCCAGGAGTCCCGTACATGCACTGTCCGTTTTGTGGAGCCGAAGACACCAAAGTCATTGATTCGCGTTTGGCGGGTGAAGGCACGATGGTGCGTCGTCGACGTGAGTGCCTGACCTGTAGTGAACGCTATACTACATTCGAGACGGCCGAACTGGTCATGCCCAGAGTGGTGAAAAATGATGGCCGGCGCGAACCCTTCGATGAGGAAAAATTGCGTAGCGGTATCTGGCGTGCCCTTGAAAAAAGACCGGTTGATACCGAAGAAGTAGAATCCTCGGTCAGTCATATCCTTAAACGTATTCGTGCCACAGGTGAGCGCGAGATTCATTCAATGAAACTGGGTGAGTGGGTTATGTTGGCGCTGCGCGATCTGGATCAGGTGGCCTATGTCCGCTTTGCCTCGGTGTATAGAAGCTTTCAGGATGTGAATGCCTTTGAAGAAGAAATTGAACGTCTTCGGCAGGAGCCCAGTCCTGAGGAAAAGAAACAACAGCATTCACTCTTACCTGATGAAGAATAACAAGAGACAAATGTGTGACTGAATTTTCAGCAACAGACTATGAATCTATGACCCGTGCCCTGCAGCTGGCACAAAAGGGGCTCTATACAACACACCCGAATCCCAGAGTCGGTTGTGTATTGGTCAAAGAAGGACAGATTGTCGGTGAAGGCTGGCACGAATATGCGGGTGGCCCACATGCCGAAGTTAATGCATTACAGCAGGCCGGTGATAAGGCCAAAGGTAGTACCGTTTATTTAACCCTGGAACCCTGTTCTCATCATGGACGTACGCCACCCTGTTCACTGGCGTTGATCGAAGCAGGTGTGTCAAAGGTCATCTCGGCCATGCAGGATCCAAATCCGCTTGTAGCTGGTTCGGGGCTATCGCAACTTAGAGATGCAGGCATTGAAGTTGTAACCGGGTTACTCGAAGACCAGGCTCGGATATTGAATCAGGGCTACATCAAACGTATGCAGCGTGGACGCCCCTATGTCAGACACAAATTAGCCATGAGTCTGGATGGCCGCACTGCCATGGCCAGTGGTGAAAGCAAGTGGATTACCTCCGCTTCGGCACGTGATGATGTGCATCGTTATCGGGCACAAAGTGATGCCATATTAACGGGAGTGGGCACTGTACTGGCGGATGATCCGTCGCTGACAGTTAGAATTGAAGGCCATGAGCGCCAGCCTTTACGGGTTGTTGTTGATACCAATTTAAGTATGTCACCCGAGGCGAAAATGTTGCAGCTGCCCGGCAAGACCCTGGTCCTGACCTGTAGTGAAAATGAAGCTGCCCGTGAAGCCTTAGAGAAGGCCGGCGCAGAAGTGAAGACCATGCCTTATTGTGCCACACAGGTTGATTTAAGTTCAGTACTGGATCAGCTCGGTGATATGGAAATCAATGAAGTCTTTGTTGAGACGGGGGCAACCTTGAGTGGGGCGATGTTAAGAGATGGACTCAGTGACGAAATGATTATCTACGTCGCTCCGACCTTAATGGGCGATAATGCGCGTGGATTATTTCGTCTGCCCGAGCTTGAAAATATGAGTCAGAAAATTGATCTCGATATTATTGACGTACGCATGGTGGGCAAAGACATGCGTGTGACGGCAAGAGCAGTTAGTAAGTAGTCGTTGGAGAAGATTCGCACCATGTTCACCGGAATTATTCAGGCAGAAGGAACTATCGCAGCGATTGAACCGAAGGGTGAAGATACGAGGCTGCGTGTGCTTACTGGCAAGCTCGATCTCGCTGATGTTCAGCTAGGTGACAGTATTGCCGTGAACGGTGTTTGTCTTACCGCGGTGGAGTTACCCGGCGATGGTTTCTGGGCCGATGTCTCTGCAGAAACACTCAGCTGTACTACCTTTAAAACACTGAAAACCGGAATGAAGGTCAATCTGGAAAAGGCGCTGACACCCTCGTCACGGCTGGGGGGGCATCTGGTCAGTGGTCATGTTGATGGTATCGGTGAGGTCACTCAGCGTTATAATGAAGGCCGCTCAGTGCGTTTTCATATCAAGACGCCGGATGAACTGGCAAAATATATCGCAGCGAAAGGCTCGGTCTGTATTGAAGGCATCAGCCTGACGGTAAATAGTGTTGATGGCGCCGAGTTTAGTCTGAACATCGTGCCCCATACCCTGCAGGAAACCACCATGGGTGATTTACAGGTCGGCACACAGGTTAATCTGGAAGTGGATGTGATTGCGCGCTATCTTGAACGCTTACTTCAAGGGGATAATGCTGCGCAGGCAGGTGCGAAAGGTATCGATATGGGTTTTCTGGCCGAACATGGCTTTATGAAATAGTGGATTGAAATTATCCAGCAGGTTTATAACAGAGTATGAAACTAAACAGTATTGAAGAGATCATCGAAGATTTTCGTCAGGGTAAAATGGTTATCCTGATGGATGATGAGGATCGTGAAAATGAAGGTGATCTCATCATGGCCGCCGAGCTGGTGCGTGCCGATGACATTAATTTTATGGCGACCTATGGTCGTGGTCTGATTTGTTTAACCTTAAGTCAGGAACGCTGCGAGCAACTTAATTTGCCATTGATGGTTTCAAGTAATAATGATCTTCATTCAACTAATTTCACCCTCTCGATTGAAGCGGCACAAGGAGTCACCACAGGGATCTCTGCTGCCGATCGTGCTGTGACCATACGCTCTGCTGTGGCCAGAGGTGCAAAGCCCTCTGATATTGTTCAACCCGGTCATATTTTTCCATTGATGGCTCAGCCCGGTGGCGTGTTAACGCGTGCGGGTCATACAGAAGCGGGTTGCGATCTTGCGCGTTTATCCAACCTCGAGCCTGCCTCAGTGATTGTCGAAATTTTAAATGAAGATGGCACCATGGCACGTCGGCCCGATCTGGAGAAGTTTGCCAAACAGCATGACATCAAGATTGGCACGGTTGCTGATCTTATTCACTACCGCATGCAGAATGAAAAAACTGTCGAACGCATGGCCAGCTCAAACCTGCCGACCAAATGCGGTGATTTTGATATGCATGCCTATAAGAACATGATCGATGGTCAGGTTCATCTGGCACTGGTGAAAGGAAAGATTGATCCAGAAAAGCCGACACTCATCCGTGTTCATGTTGAGAATACCCTGTGTGATATGCTGGGTAGTCTGCGCGATGACTGTGGTTGGCCTTTGCGAGATGCCATGTGTCGCATCGCCGATGAAGGTGAAGGTGTTGTGATTATTTTACGCCTGCATGAAGAATCAGACGTACTGGTCGAACAAATAAATCGATACGGCAAACAGGATGAAGGGACAGAGCTTGCTAATGAAGGTGCTGAAGATCTAAGAACCTTTGGTATTGGCGCGCAGATC
>JAOULB010000204.1 GCA_029882235.1 Gammaproteobacteria bacterium
CCCTGAATGGCGCAAACAATGATTGAAATTTAATTTCTTGCTGACATTGGCAGATGGGCCTTCCATGGCCCACTGCCAATGTGCGGAGTCGCTCCCGGCATCCATGCCTCTCGCGACATTAGTACATCCATGTACGTTATCCTTGCCGCTCTAACTATATAAAACCGAGAACTTAAATTTCAATCATGCGCCATTAAAGGGGAATGGTCGTGACGACTTAGTGAAAGTATTAAAAATAAAGCTGAAGATGAATCAAGTGTTTAATCCCATGGTTGCGGGGTTTTAGATATGTAGGGTGGGTTAGCGAAGCGTAACCCACCGAATGAAAAAATAAAACATGCGGCGGATTACGCTACGCTAATCCGCCCTACAAGCTTCCCATCTCTCGTTTTCGCCCATAACATCAAAGTAATCGTATCCAGATTACAATAGGTCCTTATGCGTGTAGCGAGTTCGGTTATGTTCTGACTTGCGTCCAGCTCATAGGAAGAAATGAATACCGGTTCTTCTGCACATTGTCGATTGAAATATCCCGTATCGGGATAGCCCGTGTTTTTTTGTTTAAGCAATAATACTTTTTCAACAACTGGCACATTAAAACTCATTGTGACCGGAATATTGGCCGCGTTTTCTTCTATCGCATTGACGTGGAGTTTTATTTCTTTGTTGTGGGTGACGAGTTTGAGTGGTTCGCCATAGAATGACTGGAAGGCCTGTTCGATTGAATCAGTATTATTTCTTGCGCAACCCGAACCCGCAACAAGTGCAAATAAGGCAAAGACAAAGAATGACTTCATTAAATTTATGATAATGTGATTATCAGAAAAGATTAGTATTTACTAAACCTATCTATTTTCTTTCGTGCAAAAGTTGATATCAATCCCCTTCATCATCCGCCCAGACATTATCCGGTGGAGTTGATTGAGTCCGTGGCTTTCTACCTTCTTTTTTAGCCTGCCAGTTTTCTACAGAAGGATTAATATATCCTGAACTACGCGGTGCCGCTGGTTGCTCGCGTTCAGATAACCGCGCCATGCGATCCTGTACTTTGTTAAACTCTTCATCAGAGAGCGCCATTTTTTTATCACGGCCTTTCTGAAATTCGCGTGCAACAAAATAGAAACTGACAATTGATGTCATGATCCACCACATTTTTTCCGGCACGGTATCGAGTGCAATATTCAATTTTTGAAACTCAACCTGATCAAAATAGGCCAGGCCAAAATATAAAAAGATGGCGATGACGATAACCGGGCGAGGCATACGATTGATGCCGTCCCAGAAACTGTCCCACCAGTTTCGGTTTTGACGCTGGGCAGTAAACTCCGCTGAAAAAACCTGCTGGCCCGTGATAAATTTATCATGTGCCTGCTGGTCCTGTTCTTTTTTGCTGCCCCAGATGGACTCCTTAACTTTTACTACACCGTTAGTCACTGCTTTAATCGGGTTTACATAATCGAGTATGCTCATGCTACATCCTCCACTTTAACCTTGAATGAGTTGGCGCGTCTGAGCCAACCTTTAAGAAATTTTTTCTGACTACTGTCATGCGCAACAATGCGATGATAAAAATCGATACGTTCGTCAGCGATGGCGTTAATAAAATAATCACCCATGGCCGCATAGGCACGTTCTGCTGCTTTCATGGTCTTGGGACCATTGAGTCCATCGACAACAATCAGATCGATGTCGGCCAAATTGATGACTGTCTGGACAAATTTAATTGCACGTCGTTGACCATGATTCACCGCACAGTCAAACACCTGTGGCTGAGTTGGCTCAGGAAAACCATTAATGCGTGGTTTGAAATAATAATTGGCGCGATAGATTTCCTTGGCGGTGTCGATTTCCATTCGGCGTACTTCATCGACTGAGGCCTTGCGTCCCAGCCATTCTGAATAGGTGGCCTGGGTAATCCCAAAGTTTGTTGCGCCGCCACGGTCATTGGGATCATCAACAAAGCCACCCTCATGTTTGAGAATGGTGTTGAGCATATCTTCGATAGTTTCACTCATTGGCTTTCCCCTTGCAGTCTTTCAGGAGTCGGGAAAATCAAGCTGGACGGTGTTTCCTGTGTCCGTAGTTCTCGTCCTGAATTTTTTATGTTTTTATTTAACTACTTTTTGTAAAACAATTTGACCTGTTCTTGCTGACAGGGTGTAGCCTGAGTTTATCACTATCATTACAGAGGTAACAGTCCCACTCGTGCTTGTTTATTTTTCCAGATCGGTACGAAATTTTTTGTAATGATTTATTAAACCATTTGTTGAGGCATCATGGCTGGTGATTTTTTTATTGTTATCCAGTTCAGGCAGGATTGTTTTGGCAAGCTGCTTGCCCAGTTCCACACCCCACTGGTCGAAAGAATTTATATTCCAGATCACACCCTGTACAAAAATCTTGTGTTCATACATTGCGATCAGAGAACCCAGCGTTTTGGGTGTTAAGGTTTTAAATAAAATTGTTGAAGTGGGTTTGTTACCGGGGAAAATCTTATAAGGTAATAGTTTCTCAATCTCATCTGCTGACAAACCTTCCCCTTCAAGTTCAGCCCGTGCTTCCTGTTCAGTTTTACCTTTCATGAAGGCTTCGGTCTGAGCAAAAACATTCGACATTAGAATACTGTGATGATCACGAATACCATGGTTACTTGAAGCTGGCGCAATAATATCGGCAGGAACCAGTTTGGTGCCCTGGTGCATCAACTGATAAAACGCATGTTGGCCGGTGATACCTAACTGACCAAAGATAACAGGGCCGGTACTATGACCAACAAGTTCGCCCTGACGATCAATGCGCTTCCCATTACTTTCCATATCGGTCTGGCGTAGATAGGCGGGTAGATATCGTAGGTGTTGATCATACGGAAGTACAGCGTAAGTCTGGGTCTTGAAGAAATTGTTATACCAGATCCCCAATAGTGCCATGATCACAGGAATATTCTTTTCCAAAGGCGCCGTTCTGAAATGTTCATCCATTTCATGAGCACCCTGAAGCATCTCTTCAAAGTGATCCATGCCCACGGCAATTGCAGTTGAAAGACCAACCGCTGACCATAATGAGTAACGACCGCCAACCCAGTCCCACATTTTAAAAACATTTTTCTTGTCGATGCCGAATTCGGTCGAGGCTTCAACATTGTCAGTTACTGCAACAAAGTGTTTGGCTAAGGCTTTTTTGTTATCGGCGGTTTTTAGAAACCAGTCACGTGCGGTATTGGCATTGACCAGGGTATCCTGCGTGGTAAAACTTTTTGAAACAATAATAAATAAGGTCGTCTCAGGCTTGAGTGGTTCCAGCGTATCCCAAATATGATTTTCATCAACATTGGACACATAGTGAATACCCAGATCACGAATCGCAAACGGTTTAAGTGCCTCTGTGGCCATTACTGGGCCAAGATCTGAACCACCGACACCTATGCTGACAATGTCAGTAATCGGTTGGCCCGTGAATCCACGCCACTTTCGTGTCCTGATGGCCTCAGTTAACTTGCGCATACGCTGCTGTACAGATTGAATATCTGGCATTACATCTTTGCCATCCAGCATTACTGCCTTACCACTTCGATTACGCAATGCGGTATGTAACACAGCACGCTGCTCGGTGTGATTGATTTTTTCGCCGGTAAACATGCGTTCGATCCAGCCTGTCACATCGGTCTCTTGCGCCAGCTGAATAAGCAGCGCCATGGTTTCTTCAGTGATACGATTCTTAGAGTAATCAAACAGGATGTCATCAAACTGCACTGAAAATTTATTAAACCGGTCTGGATCTGATGCAAACAGATCGCGCATCTGTGCTGAGCTAGCAGTATTAAAATGTTCTTCGAGGGCCTGCCAGATGGGCAGGTTAACTAATGCGGACATTCAAGTGGCCTTTTTTGTTTTAATTTACATCCTGAATAAGTGAATTGTAGCGATAATCATCTGCTGTGCCCAATTCTGATGAATTTTTGTCTCGCTAAGGCCCCGAAATTCAGGAAATTTTCTCTGTCAAGGGGCGATCTCCTAGATTGTGACGGGTATAATAGCCGGCCGTTGAATCATGTGACTATGTAGAATGAATGCAGAAATTAAGCATCTCCCTTATCGGAGAACTCTCCCCAACCAGAATACCGCCAAAGACAAGGCCTTACGCACACGTGTAAAACTGTTTGGCAATATTCTCGGAAGGATACTGCTCGATCACGCCGGGCAGAAGGTTTTTAATGCTGTTGAAACTTTGAGAAAGGGTCACATCAGTCTGCGCAAAACCGAAAATCTGCGTAAGCGCCAACAACTGGCCAAACTGGTGGAATCTCTGGATGCCGATACCCTGTCACATGTGATTCGCGCCTTCAGTATCTACTTTGGACTGGTCAATATCGCCGAAGAGTCACATCTACATCAGCAGCGTCGCAAAGATGAACAACGCCGCAGTGCAAACTGGGCAGGCTCTTATGATGAAACCCTGCGTGAAATGCAGGAGCTGGGGATTACCTCAAACCAGCTACAGGATATGCTCCAACAGTTAGCCTATATTCCGGTGATTACCGCCCACCCAACTGAAGCCAAACGCCGCTCGGTACTGGAAGAGCTACGTCGTATCTATATTATTAGTGAAAAGCTCGATAGCAATCAGATCAGCCCGCTAGAAAAAGAAGCCGTGGTTGAGCAGCTCGAGCGTCATATCCAGATCCTTTATAAAACCAATGAAGTCCGTTCTCGCAAGCTTCAGGTCATCGATGAAGTCAAAAACGGTCTGTTCTATTT
>JAOULB010000205.1 GCA_029882235.1 Gammaproteobacteria bacterium
CTGGTGGCAACCCAAGATCCAGTGTCACAACTTCAGGCTGAAACTCCTGTACTGCTGCAATCGCTGCTTCTCGATCACCAACCACCTGAGGATTATAATCCTCAAAAGACCAACGTAACTGGCTTTGCAAACCGGTATCATCTTCAACTATCAGTAATGTGCGTTGTTCTTCTTTCATAATTTATGACACTAAACCCATATATAACATTCAATATTCGAGATGCTGTTCAAAATATAGATTATCAATACTAGCTAATTATTTACTGTTTTCACAGGCAATTGTATTCTGAATGCCGTCCCCTTATCCAGTTCACTTGCGACCTGGATTGAACCACCAAGCTTTTGCACAAACTGTCTTGCCTCGTAAACACCAATCCCCATGCCTGCATTACCTTTTGTTGTCTGAAATGGCTTAAATAAACGGGTCTGGATGAAATGTTTATCCATACCCGAACCACTATCAGAGATAGTTATCACTGCATTACTTGCTTCTTTGTTAAGCTCAACACGAACATAACCATCATCTGGCGTCGCTTCCTGGGCATTTCTTACCAAATGCTCAATGACTGAACACATTCTATCTCGATCGGCAAATATGCTTAACTCGTCAGAACAATTAGTAAATTCAGGTACTGGTTTTAAATCATGCAGATTTTTTAGTGTCGAGGCTATCTCCTCGTTTAGGACGATATTATTTTCCTGCTGCCGTTCAAATCTTGCCTTCCGTAACTGCCCAAGCAATCGATCCATTTTCGCGACCGCATTCTCAACCGTATTAATCGCATCATCCATAAAGGCTGGATTATTTTTATGCTTAGCCGCATTTTTTACTACCAGACCAAGCTGAGCGACCAGGTTTTTTAGATCATGCACGACAAATGCAGACAGGCGGTTAAATGCATCAAACTGATGTGCACGATCCAGTTCCTCTTTGGTGGCAATTAAGGCCAGATAACTGGCGATTTGATGAGCAACTGTTTTTAATAAATCATGGTCTTCCCAATTCAGACTTTTTGTTACATCAGAATGACCAATCACCATAAACCCTGTTAATTGGGTATGATGCAGTAATGGTAGCACCAGCCAGATATCATTTATATTAGTCAAACATACTGGCAATTTCAGATTTCCATATTTTTCCGGTTCTTTAGCCAGTTCATCGACATCAATAATCCATTTTCTGGTTTCCAGAAAAAATATAAGCTCATCATCTTCAGGAATCGTTATACCGACATGTTCCATATTTAATTCTGCTATAGCAATATAACCAGTTGACTCCTGTCTTTGCCATAACATACCGCCTTTTGCATCCAGAACATCAATCATCGCAAATACGACACGCTTATTAAAATTATATGACTCGTTTTGTTCAATCAAAACGTTTGTCAGGCGCATCCACTGTTCACGGTATTCATACTTATTGCTGTAAAAATGTTTACCGAGAAACAACTTTATCCGCGCACGGCTTGTTGGTGAAGATAATACAATGGCCAACACCAAAACGGCGCCTGACAAAAACATGACCTGGATTATAGTGCCCCATTCCCCTCCGTAAATTTTTAGATAATATCCAGCTATTGACACGGCAAGCAGATATGCACCGGCACCCACCAGGCTCGTGGTATAAAAGATAATCTGTCTTGATACAAAAACACGCAAACTTAAATCAGGATTATGTCTGGCTGAAAGTGCCACCAGTGGAATGACAGCGGCATTAATCATTCCACGAACACCCCAGATCGACTCATCAATCTGAGAAAAAAGAGTAGCATTGGAAAAGGTGTAAATGTCAAAAACGAAAATAATGCCTAGTGCAACACAAATATAACCAATTGCAGACGAAGCCTCTGATGTCCTATTTCGATACAGCTGCTCGATCATCACCAAACCAGCAAGCGTTAATACTAAAATCGCCAGAACAAGATTTTTATTGGCGCCCCATATGAAATAACCTGGCTCAATAAAAATCGCAACAATGATGCCGTATGCACAGAGCAGCAAACAAACTAGCCACACTGTTCCAACTGCTATTCGTTGTAACTTTATTTCTCGGTGCAATGACAGTAAACCAACTATAAACGCTAGCCAGCCACCATAACGCAGCACTTCTAATACAAATAATAACCATTCAGGAATTGATTCAACAACATTCTCAAGCGCAGTAATAATCCCCCAAACCGAACTTAGCGCAGAAACAATTATAAGTAGCGCACCCTGAAAACGGCCTCGCCAGGCCGTAAGCAAAAGTAAGGTAAGCGCAAGATACCCCGCGCCACCAAGGCTATAACCTATAAAGGCCAGGTTAGTCATGGTGTATTTCAAGAAACATGATTCAGATTAAACCTTTTACCGTGCACCTTTACCAAATAGAACAACCTCAGCACTCTCGATCATAATTAGAATATCAAGAAATAAGCTATAATTTTTGACGTAATAAAGATCATACTGAAGTTTCTCTGCTGCATCCTGTACCGAAGACCCATAGGGATAACGGAGTTGAGCCCAACCGGTAATTCCAGGTTTTACTCGGTGACGCTCTTCATAATAGGGAATACTTTCACTCAGCTGCATCACAAAATGTGGTCGCTCACAACGTGGACCAACGAAACTCATGTCACCACGCAGCACATTAATGACCTGTGGTAACTCATCAATTCTTGTTTTTCTGATAAACTTGCCAACTCTCGTAATCCGCACATCATTTTTCTCTGCCCACTGAGCCAAGCCATCCTTTTCTGCATCTATATGCATACTTCTTAATTTAAGCATCTGAAATGGCTTACCATCTTCACCAATACGAATCTGCCGGTAGATTACGGGACCGCGGAAACGACTTTCAATCAAGATCGCAAGCATCGCGATAATAATAATTGGAAACGAAAACACCAAAAGAATCAGACTTGTTAAAATATCAAACACCCTTTTCATATAGACACGAAAAGCACTTTGTGTAAATCCATCAGAAAACACCATCCAACTGGGGTGTAATTGATCTAAACGAATCTTGCCAGTTTCTCTTTCATAGAACCCAAGCATATCGACAACATCAACACCATTCATTTTACAATCAAGTAGATCACGCATCGGAAATCCTTTACGGCGTTCCCCTACCGCGAGCACGATTTCATCTATATCATTATTTAAGGCATAATCTTTCACAGACGTATTCAAATTAATAATTTTCTTAGGATCAACCTGATCATCTTCACCACGGATATGTATATAGCCAACGACAGTAAATCCTAGCTGATCCGACTTTCTTCTTAGCTCAGCTATTGCTTTCGCGTTCTTGCCTGCACCCAATACCAAAATGCGTCGTTTAAATATTTCCGGATCAATATTGTAAACAAACAGACGAATCAGGATGATGCTTATTACGGAGATGACGATAGCAAACACAAGTACTGTTCGTCGGAGAAAAAGCGAAGGAAAAATGTAAAAAAGCACTGCCAGACCAACAACACCGATTAAATAACTGGCAGATAAGCGTAAGAGAAACCCCAGACCACCATCTCGCAATCGAGCCTGATACAACCCCAGGGCAACCATACTCAGTGACATCATTCCCGCAAAGGCCAGTTTTTGAGTCCAACTGGCTGTTTCCGGGCCGACTGGCAAATCCAGAATCTCCGAGGCCCGAATATCTGTGCCAAATTTAACCGATAAAACAAAGACAATGAATTCAAGTGCGCCAAGCATTATATATGGGACACGAATGTAATGTTTAAATATGCGTAGCGTCGTCAAGGAGAAGCTCTTTTATTATTTAAATCTTGCTAAATATAGTCTCTTTTCACTCAGGCTTGGAAAAGCCCGAATAACTTGGCCTATAATAGCTCGGTTATCTGAATCCGCGGACATTCCCTTATCGGCAAAGGCTGAATGAATATTCAGTAAAACCTATCTAGAACACCTACAAGCGTCCGCTAATCAACATTATTAAACAGAAGTGATTGCCAGAGCAATGCTAAGCTATTAAAATAAAAAGAAAATTTTAATTGGGACATCATTGAATGAAAGAATTCGAAAATATCACCATAGGCATGGTTGGGTTAGGTTATGTCGGACTGCCACTCGCGGTCGAATTTGGCAAGAAATATGCGACCATTGGCTTTGATATCAATGTTGAAAGAGTCAAGGAATTACAATCCGGCCAGGACAGCACACTAGAAGTCGAGCCAGAGCTATTGGCCGAAGCCACAAAACTAACGTTCACCGGCTCCCTGAAGGATATCAGCAAGTGTGATGTTTATATTGTCACTGTCCCAACCCCAATCGATGACTATAATAGCCCTGACTTAACACCTCTCCGTTCTGCCAGTAAGGCCGTTGGCAGTATTCTCAAAAATGGTGATATCGTTGTTTATGAATCAACTGTGTTTCCTGGTGCAACTGAAGAAGTATGCATCCCCATTCTAGAGTCAGAATCGGGGCTGAAATTTAACCAGGACTTTTTTGCCGGCTACAGCCCTGAACGTATTAACCCCGGTGATAAAGAGCATCGTGTCGCCAACATTCTGAAAGTGACCTCGGGCTCCACCCCTGAAGTTGCTGATTATGTCGATAAACTCTATGCCTCTATTATTACTGCAGGCACCCACAAAGCCAGTTCAATTAAGGTCGCAGAAGCATCCAAGGTTATTGAGAACACACAACGAGATTTGAATATTGCCTTGGTTAATGAGCTTGCACTTATCTTTAACAAATTAGGTATTGATACCATGGATGTGCTCGAAG
>JAOULB010000206.1 GCA_029882235.1 Gammaproteobacteria bacterium
CGCAATCAAATTTTCGGCGACTTGTTCATGAAAGGCTTTTGAATTCTTCATCACTTAATCCCCCATCCTGTTATTGCACGTCAATACTGCTGTCCAGCGCATCTTCCTCACTCAAGGCGTCTTCCTTGAATGCGCCCAGTCTTTCCGCCTCAACCGGGTCAAACTCAGCCTGGAAACCCGGTATTTGCGCATCATTAAGTTTTTCCTGTATCACCTGATCCTGGGTGTTAGGATCATCAGGCAGTCCTGATTTAGAATCTGTTTTGGTTTTATCTTGCAGTCTGCTCATGGCAATTACTCCTTCTAGTTAAAACTCCAGGTAAATAAAGGGCGTACAACATGTTGAATCTGTGCGCGCGTAATCACGCCGAAATAGCGCGCATCAAATGAATAGGGATTTAAATCAGATATGAGCAGATATTCAGAATCATCCAGCACCTTCTTGTTAAGACGGTATTGCGGAAGTTTTTGACCATGCGCATCCGCTGTTAACTGGTCGCTTTGGGGTAGCCATTCACCATTGACAGAAATACCTGCCCCACTAACGGAAACTGTATCCCCGGCTAGTGCAAAGACACGTTTCAGTAACATTCCATAACCGCCCGGACAGTCGCCCTGATTGATATAGTTTCGCGATACAGCCATATCAAAGACTTGATTCTGCGGTGGGCAGAAAGACACATAAACGCCTTTTGTGATGGGTTCATCAACAACTCTGTAAAACCCCAGTGGAAAGCTTGGTGTGGTGTTGATATAAATACCGCTGACACGAAAGCCAATGCTCAGCGCAAACACACTTGCGCTAATAGTTAAAACAACGATGGCCAGGATTTTTAGCGTTTTTCTCATGAAAGTGGCTCGGTTGTGTTTGAGGGATTGCCAAACTTGAGTATTCGATCACTAAAGCTGGGCGGATTAACTGCGGCTCTGGCTGCAAAAACCGCATCCTGGAAGTACAAAGGCTGTTTTCCATAGATGGCCGGGAAGCCGGCAACATAAATAATCATGTCGCCGGGCTTGGTGATCTTGCCGTCAGCATCTTTTGTGGGACCTGGCAGTCGCATGCATTCATCCGGTGTTAATAACGCCCGCTGGGTTTCCTGCAAGGTACGTGTGACATGTCCATGCATCATCGATGACCTGCGCCCACTGGTGGTAATTTGCTCCTTGATGACCGTGGTCTGTCCAGTCAGCTTGGATAAATGTTCAGCGGTTTCAATACGGTTGGGTGCGAACGCCGTCTGGATATGACAGTTCGACGTGATGGCTTCATCATGCCCGTAGCCTGTCTCACGGCTTTTGAGCTGGTTCAAGTCCTGGCAAATCAGATAGGCTTTCATACCGTAGCCCGCAATAAACGCCAATGATTCCTGGAAGATTTCCAGCTTGCCCAAACTTGGAAATTCATCGAGCATCAGGAGCAACTTGTGTTTGTAGTGCGCGATAGGCTTGCCATCTTTAAACGCCATTTCACCGGCGAGCTTCCTGACGATCATATTGATGAGGATGCGAATTATTGGGCGCAACCGGGACTTGTCATTGGGATGCGAAACAATATATAGACTGACAGGATTCTCATGATGCATCAGATCCTTGATGCAGAAATCAGAGCCGCTGATATTGCTGGCAACTATCGGGTCGCGGTACAAGGATAAATAGGATTTGGCGCTCGATAACACAGAGCCGGCTTCTTCTTCAGGTCGATCGAGCATATCGCGTGCGACTGCGGCAATAACCGGATGGCTTTTGCCGTTCAGATGATCCTGCATGATCATTTCCATCCACAGTTCCCTGATATCACGATCAGGATCAGACAACATGGCATCGACAGTGGGCAATGTTGCCGTTGTTCCTTCCCTCATCGACTTGTACAAAACATGCAAAATAACACCAACCAGCAGTGCCTGAGCAGTCTTTTGCCAATGGGTTTGTAAACCCTTGCCGTCTGGATCAACGATTAAATTTGCCAGGTTTTGTACATCTGCCACTTCGGTGCCGCTGCCAATTACAATTTCATCGAGCGGATTCCAGCGTGCGCTGTTAGTTGATGACGCCGGATCAAAACGCAACGTTTTGTTTTTGGCATGATGCTTTCGCCAACCGGCAGTCAGTGCCCATAACTCACCCTTAAGATCAGTAATGATCGTACTTTGCGTCCACGACAACAAGGTGGGTATCACCAGACTGACACCCTTGCCCGAGCGAGTCGGGGCATAACACAACACATGTTCCGGTCCACTGTGTTTCAGGTAGTGAGTTTTGCCGGAAGTGTCCTGCCAGGCACCGACATAAACCGCATCACTGTTGTTAGTCTTGCGTGTTGCCAGCAGACCCGCAGCCTGAATATCTTTTTTATCCGCCCATCTTGCAGAGCCGTGCAATTTTTGATGAACCCTGGATGAATTGGCCAACACCATTTTAATAACCAGTACCAGGATCAAACCGATACTGGAAAACAAAATGCCAATACCTGCTGCAAGATTAAAGTTATTGGGAAACCGGTCATACCACTGATCAGCCCACACCAGAATCGCCCAGGGTTCATAGATGTAGTTGAAATGCGTGCCCAATTGCGCCTGGTAATCGAATTGATGCGCAAAATATTGGGTGCCCACCTGAAACCCACCGACCAGAAACACAACAGCCAATAGACGGATAATGGTTTTGTCTCTGATAGTTCCTTGATTGTCTCCAGAACGGCTATGGCTTTTGGTCATATTGAAATCCTTTTGGCAGTAGTTGGTGTTTTCTTGAGGTTTTGCGCTTTGGATACCGCGAGTTGTTTCATTAACTGCTGACGGTATTGCTCCAGCGCTTTGTCGTCAAAGGTAATACGCATTCTGTTTTGCACGGCAACTTGCGCGATTTCTGAACGAAATTGTTCTGTACCAGTGATGGCCAGATGGTTGCCATACTTCTTCATGGCTACTTGCAGGATGTCCGCCAATGCTTCACGTGAGGTATCCGGCAAAATAATTAACCGCTTGCCGTCATCGCGTACAGTTGCTGATCCGGCTTTATAAATGACGGTACCATTTTTAGTAATAGACTCGATAAAGCTGTCTTTGATGTGACTGTTGTTTTGTTGATTCCCAGAAATATTATTTCCTTGGATTCTGTCGATTCTTTTGGAGCGCAATACTGTCAATGCTTCAGCATTGCCAAGCCGGGCTTCTTTGGTTAGCCAGTCCAGCCATGCCATTCTGGGGTAACTGGTTTTAGAGCGATGGTATGCCTCACGATAATCGCTTTTAATCACCGCTATGGTCGTTTTGAACTGCTGATGGACTGTTGCAACCAGCGCTTTCTTGGCCAATCTTCCGGCTTTAATGCTTTTAATAATATTTCGCTTGAGGCTTGCTTCCTGCTTGGCCCGTTCAATGAGTCGATCTCTCTTATAGCGAAGCATGGCCCATTGGTTCGTGCGTTGTTTAGCAGCTTTATGCTGCTCTTGCTGATATCGCACATAGAGCTTGGTGGTATCAGTTTGGTTTTGCAGTGGCCTAGGCTGGTATTGTTTAGCGTTTGATTGTGATGGTCTTGCAGAGCTATTAGAAACAAAAACGCCCAATCTTTTAGTCAAGTTTGCCTTTGACAGAGACCGGTCAACTGAACTGGCTTTAACGGCTACGCCATTGTTGGCAGCAAATACAAAGCCATTGCCGCGCTCCCTGATTTCAAGGCCATGTCTTGTCAAAACCTTGTGTAAATCCCGCCAGTTATCCGCACCTTTGATTTCATCCAGGCATTCTCGCTTAATCCAACCAAGCAGACTCTCGATACCTGTCTTGGTTTCAATGTCCTGTTCTATCCTGGAGGCTTTGTCGCTCATGGTTTTATGATTAACTTTTGTTAAGTCATATTCCTGTTCGATCTGTTCACAAAGCCTGGCGACTTTTTTGTAGTCATAGAAGGGGTTATGGATCGTATAATTCTTAGGGTGAATTTTGTTGATCGCAATATGGATATGCAGGTTGTTGGTATCATCGTGGACGACGCTAATACGTTGATGACCGGCAAAGCCCAGAACATCACAGAACCGCTCCTCAATCTTATTCAGATCGCTATGCACCAATCGTTCCCCTTCAGGAAAACTCAACACCAAATGGCAGGTTTTATCTGATCTGGCGCGCTTATTCATGTCTTGTGTGTTTTGTATTTCAATCAGAGCGGCTGTCTGGTCATCTGTGTAACAGTTTGATACTTGTATTTGGCTGATGCGCTCTTGGGTTTGCTGATCATCAGTTAGATAGCGCACCAAAGCAGAAAAACTGCTTTTGCGCATCACTTTAATGGGTATGATTTTAGCGATCATGATATTTAAGCTGCTTAAGTCAAAAAAGCATATTCCGAATATTATCTTGTGAGCTCGAACATTATTTTCTAAGCTTCATAATTTCATTGAGCATCGTGCTTTGCGTATTTTGGATACTGTCTAAGGTCAAATGCAGCTGTGCCTTGCCAATCAACTTAGTGCGTTCATCATTCGTGAGCCAGAGTTTGATTAATCCACCCAGTCTGCCAAGATCGCCGTTAATTTTTAACAAGCTATCCACCTGTCTGTTATCAATCACACTGGGCACGTGATAGCCCAGGCCAAGATTACGCAGGTATTCGGCCACTGATAATCCAGTATCCTGCGCTTTACTCTTTATTTCAGCTTCCTCAGCTGGTAACACTGGAACCCTGAGTTTCTTGTCTCTGGTTTCTCTTTTAGCAGTTTTTT